>JAURMY010000263.1 GCA_030830465.1 Alphaproteobacteria bacterium | reverse complement strand
GGCTTTGGTGGCGGTCATTACAGTGTTCCTTGTTTAAGCGCGGCGGGCGTTGTCTTTCAAACGCATGATAAGCGGGGTCAATATCAGTTGCATGGCAAGGTCAAGCTTGTTGCCGGGGATCACGATGGAATTTGCGCGGCTCATCCAGCTGCCATGGATCATCGAGATCAGGTAAGCGAAATCAATGCCCTTGGGATTGGCGAAACGGATCACCACCAGGCTTTCGTCGGCGGTGGGTATCCAGCGCGCCACAAAGGGGTTTGATGTGTCCACCACCGGCACCCGCTGAAAGTTGATATCGGTGCGGGAAAACTGCGGCACGATGCATTTCACATAGGCATCCATCCGGCGCAGAATGGTGTCGGTGACCGCCTCGGTGGAATATCCGCGCTGCGCCCGGTCGCGGTGAATTTTCTGGGTCCATTCCAGATTGATCACAGGCACAACCCCGATTTTCAGATCGGCATGTTTGGCGATCTTGATGTCGTCGGTCAGCACCGCGCCATGCAGACCTTCGTAAAACAGGATGTCGGAACCGTCTTCAAACTCGCGCCAGTCGGTGAAATTGCCGGGATCGGTCGCGAATTTCTCAGCCTCCTCGGCATCGTGCACATAGGTTCGCGTGCGCCCCTTGCCGGTTTCGCCATAGATGCGGAACACGTTTTCCAGTTCTTTCAGTTCATTGGCTTCATAGCTGAAATGGCTGAAAGAATGGTCGCCCTCGGACAGGCGGCGATCCAGTTCGGCCTTCATGTCCTTGCGATTGAACCGATGGAACGCGTCACCTTCGATCGACACCGATTTCACCCCTTCGCGGCGGAAGATCTGGTCGAACGTATGCTTGACGGTCGAGGTGCCCGCCCCGGATGAGCCGGTAACCGAGATAATAGGGTGCTTGATGCTCATGGTGTTATCCTCAGTCGCGGAACAGCCCCCGCTCGCGGAACAGAGCAGAGGTCTCGTTTTCAGGGAGGTCGTGATAGGTGGCGACGCGGCCAACCTTGTCGGGCGTGCCAAAGATCAGCGGAGTGCGGGCATGCAGGGTTTTGGCTCTTTGCTCCAACAAACGGTCGCTGCCATCGGTCGCCAAGCCACCCGCCTGTTCCACCAGCATGGCCATCGGGGCGCATTCGTAAACCATCCGCAAGCGACCGTTCTCATACCCCTTTCGGGCATCGCGGGGATAAAGAAAAATACCGCCCCGCGTGATGATCCGGTGGGTTTCCGCCACCAGCGAAGCGACCCAGCGCATGTTGAAATTCTTGCCGCGCGGTCCGGTTTCACCCGCCAGACAATCGTCGATATAGGCCCGCACCGGCTTGGACCAGTGCCGGTAATTCGACGCGTTGATCGAAAATTCGTTTGACGATTCGGGCACCCTGACCGCCGCGTTCAGCAGCACAAACTCGTTCCGGTCAGGGTCCAGAATGAAGGACATCGTGCCCTTGCCGAACGTCACCATCAGGCCGGTCTGCGGGCCATAGATGATATACCCCGCCGCGATCTGTTCAGTGCCCGGGCGCAAAAAGCTTTCATTCGCGTCAGGCTTGGCGTTGAACACCGAAAAGATCGTGCCGATGGACACGTTCACGTCAATATTGCTGGACCCGTCCAAAGGATCGGTCGCCAGTGCCAGTGTGCCACCCGGATTACAGGCGGCGACCTCTTCCTTCTCTTCTGAGGCATACCATTTCACATCGGTTGCCTTGAGCGCGGCAAAGAACATCTCATCCGCGATCACGTCCAGCGCCTTTTGCACGTCGCCATCGGTGTTGCCGCCAACCGCAGCCCCCATCGCCCCTTCCAGCGCGCCGCGGGCGATCTTGTGCGCCATAACCTTGCCCACGTCGCACATGGCGGTGACAACAGCGGCCAGATTGGCCGGAATATCGCCGTTTTTCGCCAGATAATCAGCCAGCGCCATGGGTTGAGACATATCAGAGTCCTTAGGGATACGGGCAGCGTTTGCGGATGTGTGACGGGTTTGCGGCAAAAAGGAAATTGAAAAAAATCATTGTCGTGTTAAATAAAATTTATGATCAACGAATCCGCAATCACCCTGAAACAACTGCGCGCCCTGTCGGCGATTTCCGACCACGGATCGCTGACCGCCGCCGCCGAAATGCTGGGGCTTACGCCGCCCGCCGTGTCAACCCAACTGAAGCTGCTGGAGGAAAACCTTGGCACAAGGCTGGTGATGCGCGGCAATGACGGCAAGACCAGCATGACCTCGGCCGGGTTAGAGGTGCTGCGATCCATTCATCAGATCGAAAGCACGCTAACCAGTTGCTATGACAAGGTTAAATCCATCCGCGCCGGGAAATTCGGGTATATTTCCATCGGCGTCGTCAGCACTGGAAAATACTTTGCGCCGCGTCTGGTGGCCGGTTTTCAAAAGGCCAATCCCGATATTCAGGTCGGCCTGCGCATTGGCAACCGCGAGGAAATCATCGCGCAGGTCATGGACGGGGCCGTAGATGTGGCGATCATGGGCCGTCCGCCGCGCGCGCCGGTGGTGACCGCCGAGATTTTAGGGCCGCATCCGCATGTCATCATCGCGCCGCCCGGGCATCCGCTGGCCACCGGGTGCGACGTTTCGCCCGACGATCTGCTGGAGGAAACCTTTCTGACCCGCGAACAGGGATCAGGCACCCGCATCCTGATGGAGCGTCTGCTGGACCGGCTGGGCGAAGGTCGCCCTTACAAGACCGTCAGTGTCGGCACCAATGAAACCATCAAACAGGCGGTGATGGCGGAATTGGGCATCGCCTTTATCTCGGGCCACACGGTCGCCAGCGAATTGGAGGACGGTCGCCTGGTTCAGATCAAAGCCCCCGGCGTGCCGATCACCCGCCAGTGGTTTCTGATGCACCGGCGGGATATGCCATTAACGGCGGTGACGGAAAAATTCCGCCAGTTCATCGTGCAGCAAAAGGGCAGCTACCTGCCGAAACTGCCCGACTAGTCGCATTGCCTTGCCCCTTAATTAAAAACATTCTAATCTGTGCATGAGTTTGACAGGAACAGGGCGGACCGATGAAAGAACAGATTTACGCAGCGCTGAAAAGCGTTCAGGTCGAAGGATTGGACGGCGACATCGTTTCGCTGAAAATGGTGTCCGACATCATCATCAACAACGGCAAGGTGATCTTTTCCATCACCGTCCCTGCCGCCTTCAGGGGTGAACTTGGCCCGCTGCGCGATGCAGCCGAAAAGGCCGCCGCCGATGTTGAGGGCGTTGCCAGCGTTCTGGTGGCCCTGACCCAGGAACGGGGTGAGTTTGATCCGGCCCAACAGCCGCCGAAACTGACCCGCAAGAAAGAACGCGCCGTTGGTCCCGACCTGCGCCCCGGCATGGCCCCCATTCCGGGGATCAAAACCATTCTGGCGGTGGCCTCCGGCAAGGGCGGCGTCGGCAAATCGACAACCGCGGTCAACCTTGCCCTGTCGCTGTCTGCGCTTGGCATGAAGGTTGGCCTTCTGGACGCTGACATTTACGGCCCCTCGCTGCCGCGGCTTATGGGCATGAAGGAACGCCCTGAAATCCGCGACGACCGGATCGTTCCGCTGGAACATTATGGCATCAAGGTCATGTCCATGGGATTCCTTCAGGATGAGGAATCGCCGGTGATCTGGCGCGGGCCGATGGTGGTTTCGGCCCTGATGCAAATGGTGCGCGAAGTGGATTGGGGCCAATTGGATGTGCTGGTGCTGGACATGCCGCCGGGCACCGGTGATGCGCAGCTGACCATGGCGCAACAAGTGCCGCTGACCGGTTCGGTCATCGTGTCTACGCCGCAGGATCTGGCCCTGATTGACGCCCGCAAGGGGCTGAAGATGTTCCGTAATGTCGATGTGCCGATCTTCGGTATCGTGGAAAACATGTCCACGTTCATCTGCCCGCATTGCGGCAAAACCTCTGACATTTTCGGCCATGGCGGCGCCGAGGCCGAGGCCAAAAAGCTGAACGTCATGTTCCTGGGCGCGGTGCCGCTGCATATGGACATTCGCAAACATTCCGATGACGGGCATCCGATCGTGTTTGCCGAACCTGACGGCCCCCATGCCAAGGTCTATCAGGGGATTGCGCTGAAGGTCGCGGCCAAGCTGTTCCCGGAAGAGGACGCCGATTAAGATATGGCCCCGCCGCACGGCAGGGCCTTTTGAATGCGGTGCATCGCGGCGACCGTGCCGCCGGCCGAACCGGCGGCTTTTTCAGGCAAACCGCTCCATCGTTTTCATTCCGGCAATGCCGCCGGCGACGATAAAGATAAAGGTCAGCAGCGATCCGGCCGCAAGGGTCGAGAACCCGGTCATCGCCTGCCCGACCGTACAGCCCAGGGCCAGAACGCCGCCCACACCCATAAAGGCCGCCCCGAACATATTGCGGATTGAATCGGCCTGATTGGCGAATGTCGTCAAATGCAAACGGCCCATCGACAAAGCGCCCAGAAAACCGCCCAGCAACGCGCCTGCCGTGGTTACAACCCCAAATCCCGGCGCGCCCAGCGCCGTATAGCGCATCAGATATTCCAGCGAATCCCCGACCGGACGCACATAGGTCAGAGAAATCAGCGCCACATCCTGGGAAAACTCATCCTGCGCCAAACCGGTCAGCAACCAGCCCGCCACGACACATAATCCCAGTCCGACCCCGGCAATCAGGTTGCGCGGCGAGGTTCGAAACTGCCTGTTGGAAAAACAGAAAATCAGAATGGCTGCCACAATCGCGATCCAGACGATGGTGTATCCTGTCTCGTCCCCCAGCCCGGTTGCATGGCCCAAAATCTCGCCCATGCCCTGGGTTTTCAAACCCATGCCGGTAAGGTCCATCGTTCCCGGCCCAAAAAGCGAAACACGCAAGGGGCCCAACAGGCCGCCGATGGTCATATAGCCAAAAATCCCGGTGATCAGCAGCACAACGACCGACCGCAGGTCGCCGCCGCCGGCGCGGACCAGATTTCGGCTGATACAACCGCCCGAGAAGACCATGCCAAAGCCGAACAT
>JAURMY010000262.1 GCA_030830465.1 Alphaproteobacteria bacterium | reverse complement strand
TTGAACATCCCCAGTATACACGGCCGACGGAATGGTTGGGACGTGTGATCCCCGAGATACTCCTCTCGGGTCATCATGCGAACATCGCCAAATGGCGAAACGACCAGTCCAGACGCCTGACAAAGGAACGTCGTCCTGACCTCTGGCGGGCTTATCGGAAAGATAGGGACCCGGACGGAGACACAGAGCTCTAGGGGCGCATGAAATCTTCGCTGAACAAACAGCGAGCAAAAGGACGACTATTATGAACTTGCTTGAACAGCTTGAAGCTGAACAGGTCGCGGCCCTTGGGAAAGACATTCCCGATTTCAAAGCCGGCGACACCATCCGCGTAGGGTACAAAGTGACCGAGGGCACCCGCTCGCGCGTACAGAATTACGAAGGCGTTTGCATCTCGCGCCGCGGCGGCAACGGCATTGCCGGTGCGTTCACCGTGCGCAAGATTTCCTTTGGCGAAGGCGTGGAGCGTATGTTCCCGCTGCATTCCCAGAACATCGCCGAAATCACCGTCGTGCGTCGCGGCAAGGTCCGTCGCGCCAAGCTTTATTATCTGCGCGCGCGTCGCGGCAAATCCGCCCGTATCGCCGAGCAGTCGAACTATAAAGCGCTTGACGGCGCAGACGCATAAGGAGCGGACAGATGAAAAACGACATCCATCCCGATTACCACAACATCACCATCAAGATGACCGACGGCACCACCTATGCCAGCCGGTCGACTTATGGCAAAGACGGCGACACCCTGTCACTGGACATCGACCCCACCGTTCACCCGGCCTGGACCGGCGGTTCGGCGCGTCTGATGGACACCGGCGGTCGCGTCACCAAGTTCAAGAAAAAATACGAAGGTCTGGGTTTCTAATTCAGTCCGTCAAACAATCTTCCTTCCCGCGGGAATATTGTTTATAGATCAAAGCGCGTCCCATCGGGGCGCGCTTTTTCACGTTATCAAGGGGTTGCAGGCGTGTCGCACATCATCATTGTCGGCAACGAAAAAGGCGGTTCTGGCAAATCGACCACCTGCATGCATGTGGCCACGGCGCTTGTGCGCCTTGGTTTCAAGGTGGGTGCCTTGGATCTGGACACCCGCCAACGCAGTTTTTCGCGCTATCTGGAAAACCGGGCCGAATATATCCGCCGCAAGAACACCCCCCTGCCGATGCCGACTTTGGGCAAGCTGCCCAATATCAGCCAGTCCCGTCTGGCCCCCGGTGAGAACGCCAATGACCGGCGCATCGCCGAGGCTGTGGCCGAGCTTGAAACCGACAATGATTTTGTGATCGTCGACTGTCCCGGCTCGCATACCCGCCTGTCCGAGGTGGCGCATTCGCTGGCCGATACGCTGATCACGCCGCTGAATGACAGTTTCGTGGATTTTGACCTTTTGGCCCGGACCGACCCGGAAACCGACCGCGTGATCGGGCCCTCTGTCTATTCCGAAATGGTCTGGAACGCGCGCCAGCTGCGGGCGCAGGCCGGGTTGCAGCCGATTGACTGGATCGTGGTGCGCAACCGTCTTGGCACCCAGAACATGCACAACAAACGCAAGGTCGGCAACGCGCTTGAGGAATTGTCCAAGCGCATCGGTTTCCGGGTTGCACCGGGGTTCAGCGAGCGCGTGGTGTTTCGGGAAATGTTCCCCAACGGCCTGACCCTTCTGGATATCCGCGACACCGGCATGACCTCGCTCAGCCTGTCAAATATCGCCGCGCGTCAGGAAGTGCGCGATCTGATGAAGGCGCTGAACCTGCCGAATGTGATCGTCAAGATCTAGGCGGCCCTGCCCTGATTCCGATGATTCGAATCAGGCGGTATTTCGGGCGTGAAATCCGGGAAAATCCGGCGAGCTTTTGCCCGCTGTGCGACTGAATCCTGCGGAAATGGCCGAAAAAAGGGCAGCGCGCGACCGCGATTGAGCCCCCGTTCACCGGAAAATGTGGCACCTGACAAGGGTGTGAAACGGGATCGCCACCGGTCGGGTTTGGGCGAAAAGACATCCGCTTTTGTATCCCGAAACGCAACAGTTGAAGTACCGGCTTGGTCCAGCATCCCAACGGCGGATTTGGTGAAATTTCCCATACGGCTTGGGCGAAATCTTGGGGTCTGCCGTCGGAATACCGGTGCTTAATCGCTCGGGGTCAATGGTTTGATCGCTGCGCATTGGTTCGCATAAGGAAACAACAAATCCATCCTAACACCCTGTATTAAAAACGCTTTTTTCACGCCGAATTGCAGATCGCCGGCAAAAATCCGCCACATTCATGCCAGATTTTTCTTTCCCGGCACCCGGAAACGGATTAATGTCCCTTCATCGCGCCCTACTGGGATGGGCACAACCAATTGGTCATGGGGGCGGCCGCACACAGGGACTGCATACGTGCAGGATTGGTGAGTGCCGTGAATATGCGTGACCTTGGGGTGAAACTGCCCCGCACCCTTTTCACCACCGTTTTGATGGGAACCTGGATCGCAGCCTTTGCGAGCCTCGGGGCCTTGTTCAATCTGACCGCCCTGCCTGCGGCGGCACTGAGCGTGCCGATATTCTATGCGCTTTTCTCGCTACGCACCAAGTTTCAATCAAAGTCGCCGACCGCCCGCATCCTTTCCAGCCGGGCCATGTTGAGCAGCGTGGGTTAAGGAGTAAGAGCAATGACAGTCGAAAGAGACGGAATTGTACAAGGCACCAGCGGCGACGACCGTATTGACCTGAGCTATACCGGCGACCCGCAGGGCGACCGCATCGACAACAATGACGGCACGCGGCTTTCTACGGGAAATGCCGATATCGTTTATGCCGGAGCCGGCGACGATGCCGTCTGCGCCGGCGAGGCCAATGATGTGGTTTTTGGCGGTGACGGACGCGACACCATCAACGGTGGCGACGGGAACGACATCCTTTATGGCGACGGCGCAAATACCCCTGGCAGCGGAACACCGGGCGGGGTGTCTGGTTCAGGCAGCGGCAAGGGGTCCGGTGGCGGCAAGGGGTCCGGCAAAGGGTCCGGTAAAGGCTCGGGCAAGGGATCCGGCAAAGGGTCCGGTAAAGGCCACGACAAAGACCACGACGGCAAATTTGACCACGGACATGACGAACACGGCAAAGGTCACGGCTATGGCCATGACGGAAGCGGCGGTTCAGGCAGCGGCGGGTCAGGCAGCGGCGGTGGCGGTGGCGGCGACAATTGCAACACCGAGGTCAATGGCGACACCATCAATGGCGGCAATGGCAACGACACGATCTTCGGCCAACAGGGCAATGATATCCTGAATGGCGATGCGGGCGACGACCTGATCTATGGCGGCGACGGCAATGACACCATCAATGGCGGCGAAGGCGACGACATCCTGTTCGGCGATGGCGCAAATACGATGGCGGATGCCCCGAACCTGATCGTCAACGGCTCGTTTGAAGACACAACCGGCCTGCAAACCACGACCTTCGGGTATCTGGGTTATGGCAGCGTTCCCGGCTGGACCACTGAAAACCCGGTACATGACATCGACATTCACGGCGACGGGCGCGGCGGCGTCAATCCGACCGATGGCAACTACTGGGCCGACCTGGAGGCAACGCCGGGCAATATCGTTCTGGGACAGGATGTACAGGGGGTCGAGGACGGCAAGCTTTACGTTCTGACCTTTGATGCCGGCGACCGGATCGGCGACACCAACACTTTTGAAGTGCTGTGGAACGGCGAAGTCGTCGAGGTCAAGGGCGAGGAAATTCTCGACCCGATCAACGCCGGTATGCAGCATTACAGCGTGACATTGGTGGGCGGTTCGGGCGACGGGTCCAACCGGATCGAATTCATGGGTCTGGGCGACCCGAACAAACGCGGCGTGTCGATTGATGACGTGAAGATGGTCGCAGTAGACAGCAACGGCGTTTGCGAAGGCGACGATACAATCGACGGCGGCAAAGGCGACGACATCATCTTTGGCGGCGGCGGTCAGGACACGATCTATGGCGGCGACGGCAATGACGTGATCTATGGCGACGACAGCGACACTGGCACAGGTGGCGGGTCCGGCGGCGGATCGGGTGGCGGCGCAGGCAGCGGATCGGGCAAGACCAAAGGGTCCGGCGGTTCGGGCAAGTCTGCTGGCTCCGGCGCCGGTTCGGGCGGAACCGGGAAATCCTCGGGTTCCGGCGGGTCCGGCAAAACTGCCGGGTCGGGCGGCGGGTCGCATGCCGGATCGGGCGGTGGTTCAGGCGGGTCGCATGCCGGATCGGGCGGTGGTTCAGGCGGATCGCATGCCGGGTCGGGCGGTGGTTCCGGCGGCGGCGGATCAAACGGCGGGTCAGGTGGCGGCACGGGCGGCAATACCGACCCAGATGCCTGTGACATGACCGCAGGTGTCGGCCCCAACGGCGACACGATTTATGGCGGCGCGGGCAATGACACGATCTTCGGCATGTCCGGCCACGACTATCTAAGCGGTGGCAACGGCGATGACACCATCGACGGCGGCACCGGCAACGACCACATCCTGGGCGGCGAAGGCAACGACACCCTGACCGGTGGCGAGGGCGCGGATTGCATCGAAGGCGGCGACGACCGTGACGTGATCTATGCCGATGCGGGCGACCGTGTGGACGGCGGCTCGGGCGGCGATGATTATGACACGCTGATCGTGAAGCCCGGCACCGTGGATCACATCGAATACACAAGTGCCGACCACGAGGACGGGATCGTACATCTGATCGGCGGCGAAAAGATCGAGTTCGAGGACATCGAAAAAATCGTTCCCTGCTTTACACGGGGAACCCTGATCTCGACTGCCCAGGGTGAACGCCCCGTGGAAAGCCTGAATGTCGGGGACCGGGTCATCACCCGCGACAACGGTATTCAGGAAATCCGCTGGATTGGCTCCAAGGCCATGGACGGGCGGACATTGCTGGCCAATCCGCATCTGCGGCCGGTTCTGATCCGCAAGGGCGCGTTGGGCCACGGCCTGCCCGAGCGTGACATGATGGTGTCGCCGAACCACAGGATGCTGGTGTCAAGCGACAAGACCAGCCTGATGTTCGAAGAACGTGAAGTGCTGGTTGCGGCCAAGCATATGATCAACAATCGCGGCATTCAGCAGGTCGACTCGGTCGGGATCACCTATGTCCACATCCTGTTTGACAACCACGAAGTCGTGTTGGGCGACGGGGCCTGGACCGAAAGCTTCCAGCCCGGTGACTATTCCCTGAAGGGGATCGGCAACGCCCAGCGCAATGAAATCTTCGAAATCTTCCCCGAGCTGAAAGACAGCCACGGGCGCAAGCAATTCCAATCGGCGCGCCGCTCGTTGAAGCGCAATGAGGCCAGGCTGTTATCGTAATAAGTGTGTGCTTGCTACAGCCGGAAGGGGCGGGGGTTCATCCCTCGCCCCTTTTGCCGTTTGTGGCGCAATTTGCGTCTGAATCGCTGGAAACAGTTGCGCTGACCGACAGGCAATATATTGTTATGCGAGTTAACAATCCAAGCAGGGTTTCCAAGGATGACCACCACACCCTTTTTGGCGCCGCATAAGGCGCTCTTGACCAAGCGCGCCGATGGCTGCCTGATCCTGTCGTCGGGCTATGACCTGCCGGAACCGGTCAAAACCACCGGCGCGTGGTTGCACCGGTGGGCGGCAGAACAGCCGGACCGGATTTTTCTGGCCGAACGCAGCGGCGATGGCTGGCGCAGCATCACCTATCGCGAAGCGCTGGCGATGGTTCAGGCGCTGGCGGCGGGTTTGCTGGCCCAGGGTCTTGTCAAAGGCGACCGTCTGGCGATCCTGTCGGGCAACAGTGTGGATCACGGGCTGATCTGCCTTGCCGCGCAATATGTCGGGGTCGTGCCGATGCCGGTGGCCGAGCAATATGCCCTGATCCCGGGGGCGCATGACCGCCTTGTCTATATCCTGACCAAGACCCGACCGGCGATGGCCTATGTCTCGGACGCCGGACCATACGCCAAAGCCCTGGAACTGGACGCGCTGAAAGACGTGAAAATCGTCGCGTCAAACCCTGTGGGCGCGCCTGGGCCGGTGATCGGCTTTGGTGATCTGCTTGAAACCAGTGTCGGCCCGGATGTCAGCCGCGCGCATGGCGCGGTCGGGGCGGATGATCTGGGCAAGATCCTGTTCACCTCGGGATCGACATCAAACCCCAAGGGCGTTTCCACCACCCACCGGATGATGTGCGTCAACCAGCAGCAACTGTTGACGGCCCTGCCGATGCTGGCGGCACGACCGCCGAAAATTCTGGACTGGCTGCCGTGGAACCATGTCTTTGGCGGGTCGCATAATTTCAACATGATGCTGGCCCATGGCGGCAGCCTTTATATCGACGACGGCAAGCCGACCAAGGACCTGTTCGGCAAGACGCTGCGCAATTTGCAGGACCATACCGGCACGCTGGCGTTCAATGTGCCGGTCGGCTGGGCGCTGCTTGCCAAGGCATTGCAGGCGGATGCCGGCCTTCGGCGGCGGTTCTTTACGGATCTTGACATGATCTTTTATGCAGGCGCCTCCTTGCCTGCCGAAGTCTGGTCGGCGCTAGAGGATCTGGCCATGGCGGAAACCGGGCATATCCCTTTGATGACCTCAAGCTGGGGGATGACAGAAACCGCACCGGCCACCCTGATCGTCCATGAACAGATCGGACAAACCGGCGTCATCGGCGTCCCTGTGGCCGGGGCCGAGATCAAGCTGATCCCTGACGCCGATATGCGCTGCGAAATGCGGGTGCGCGGACCGAACAACATGACGGAATATTACCTTGATCCGGTCAAGACCGCCGAAGCCTTTGACGATGAAGGGTTTCTGATCACCGGCGATGCGGTCAAGTTCCGCGATCCCGGCGATCCAAACGCCGGGCTGATCTTTGACGGCCGCATCTCCGAAGATTTCAAACTGATCACCGGGACCTGGGTGCAAACCGCTAAGCTGCGCGCGCAGGCGCTGACCGCCTTGGCGGCGATCGCGCAAGATATCGTGATCACCGGCCATGACCGGGGCGAGATCGGCTTGCTGATCTTTCCGAATGCCGAAGGTTTAACCGCTGCTGGAATTACCGCCCGCGAAACGGATGGCGCGCTGTCAGGGGCGGATCTGGCGGCCTATGTTCAGCCCCGTCTGGCGGCGCTGGCGACATCTGCGACCGGATCTTCCAACCGGATCACGCGGGCGCTGGTTCTGGCCGAAATGCCATCCCTGCCGGATCACGAAATGACGGCAAAGGGCAATCTGAACATCCGTCAGGTGCTGACCCGCCGCGCTGCTCTTGTCGAGCGGCTATATAACGACAATGATGCCGCAACGATTAAGGCATAGGGGACAAAATGGTCGACTTCACAAAAATCCGCGCAATCGATTTTCACACCCATGCCGAGGAACCCTGCGGTTGTCATGCCGATGACGGCTATGACGACCTGCAAACCACGATGGCCAGCTATTTTGGCGCGCCTTGGCAGCACCCGCCAACGATCCCGGAAACTGCCGCCCATTACCGCGCACAGAACATCGCCGCCGTGATCTTTCCGGTCGATGCCGAGCGTGAAACCGGATACCGCCGCTACAAGAACGAGGAGGTGG
>JAURMY010000261.1 GCA_030830465.1 Alphaproteobacteria bacterium | reverse complement strand
CGACATTGCGTCGGTGCTCGAAGGGCGCTCGCCCCAGCGGTCCAAATAACCCGGCAGGTAGCTCGGTGCGTCTTCGCGGACGGTGCTTCCGTTCGAGCTTGGCAAAAATTCGACGGTATCCACCGTGCCGTCGGCGGCGAAGCGGAGCACAATGCGGGCGGACTTCATCCGGCTGACGGGGCCGTCGCCGGAGATGCGCACGGATCAATTCAACGGGCGGTCAGTTCCCGGACTCGATGTTCAAGCCAGTTCAACTCAGCGTCTTCAAGGCCAAGCTCGCGCAGATGGGCCGCAGTGTTGAACAGATATTCCGCATTCGGGCCCCGGCCCCCCACAGCGTGTGCGATGATACCGGCCTGTTCTTCCAGCGGCAGGCCACCGCAATATTGGTCATGCGCTTCGTCAATCACATAGCAGACCGCTTCAACCACCGGCCCGTCCCGCAGGTCAACCGGATGCACCTGTTCCAGATAGGCCGAGGAAATCAATTCGCGGTCCCGCAGATAGGCCAAGGTTGCCGCCGTATCTGCGGGCTCAACCAGAAAAGCCAGACCGTCGCAATGCGCACCCGCTTGCCGGTCCAGCGCCAGAACCAGCCCCGGATCTTCGACCGTTCCCCGGTGGTGGATTGAACGCATACAGAACGACCGGGCGAAATCCCGCATCCGCGCGATCCGCTTTTCGCGGAAGGGAAATCCCGGCTGCCACAGCAAAGAGCCGTATCCAAACACCCAAAACCCGTTTTCCGTCATGCCACTGGCCCCTTTCGCGTGGCGGTGTATAACCAGCCTTTGACGCGCCATAAAGGGATTCGGACAATGCGAAAGCTGATTGCGCTGATTGTGGTGCTGGCGGGCCTGTGGTCGGGATACTGGTATTTCGGCGCCACAACCAAGCATCAGGTGATCGCCGCCTGGATGGAGGACCGCCGCGCCGACGGCTGGACGGCGGATTACAGCGATTTTCGCGTGATCGGATTTCCAAACCGCTTTGACAGCTTTTTCACCGATCTTGATCTGCGCGATCCGCGTTCCGGCATCGGCTGGACGGCGCCCGAGTTTGAGATTCTCGCGCTCAGCTATCAGCCCAATCACATCATCGCCGTCTGGCCGAACCATCAAAGTCTGAGTTTCCCGCTGGAAACCGTGACCGTGGATTCAAGCCGGATGATGGCATCGGTGGTGTTTGAACCGGATACCAAACTGGCCGTCGCGCGCACTTCGCTTGAGACAAGCGACCTGTTGCTGAACGGCAGTTCCGGCTGGCATACCGGTATCGCCAGCCTGCATCTTTCCACACGCCAGCACGCCGGACTCAACGATGCGCATGACGTGGTGTTTGACGCAAAATCGGTCAGCCCGACCGCGCAGGTTCTGAAAACGCTGGACCCGTCGGGCAAGCTGCCGGCCACGATCGACATGTTGTATCTGGATCTGGTGTTGGGCTTTGACGCGCCCTGGGACCGGGTGGCAATTGAGCAGGGCGCGCCCCTGCTGACCCGCATCACGGTCAACCGGCTGGACAGCCAGTGGGGACAACTGGGGCTGGCGGGCGGCGGAGTTCTGGATGTAAGCCGGAACGGTGTGATCAACGGCAAACTTGATCTTGACCTGAAAAACTGGCGTGCGGTGGTGGACCTGTTCGTGACCACCGGGGTGATTGACCAGACGATTGCCGACACGATCAAATCCGCCCTTGGCCTGTTTGCCGGCGGGGACAGCCTGAAAACCACGCTCAGCTTTGCGAACGGGTCATGGTCGCTGGGGCCGGTGCCGATGGGACCTGCGCCCTATTTCGTCCGCCGTTAAGCGGCTGAAAACAAAAAACGCGCCCGGTCGGGGCGCGTCATTCGCAACTGTCTGGTCTTGGAATTAGGCGGCTTCCTTTGCCTGGTTCTGCCGTTCGCTTTCTTCGCGCGACAAAGCCACCGAGGTGCGGACACCGCGGCCAACGAATTCCATCATGCCTTTGACGCAACGCTCATTCGGGTCGATCCCGGCGCACATCAATACTTCACGGCCATCACGCGAACGCGCCCACCGGGCGATCACTTCGGGTCCATTGCCATATTTCTTATCATCTGCAATCGCATCATCCAGAGCGGCCAGAACCACGGCTGCGAACAGTTTTCGCGCGCGTGACCCCTGGTCGTTAGAAAACGCCGCTGCATCAACGTAGTCGAACATACGCTGTCCTTTTCTTTTTGGTCTTGTGTTTTCGGCTTGTCAGCCAATATGACGGTTTTGTTGCGATTCGGGGGTGCAATCTTCACATAACAGCCATGCATATTGTGCATGGCTTTTTCTGTCAATCCGCCTCGTTACCGCAATGCTGCCGCGCTTGCCAGCCGCAGTCCTTATGGATATAGGTGCGCCGCAACGCGTTTCAACAGTTTTCAAGGTTTCCCGATCATGCCCAAAATCAACGGCAACGAAATTCGCCCCGGCAATGTGCTGGAACACAATGATGGTCTTTGGATCGCGGTCAAGGTTGACCATGTGAAACCCGGCAAGGGCGGCGCCTTTGCCCAGGTCGAAATGAAGAACCTGCGCAACGGCTCCAAACTCAATGAACGTTTCCGCTCGGCTGACAAGGTTGAGCAGATCCGGCTTGAGCAGAAGGACCAGCAGTTCCTTTATGAAAACGACGGAATGCTGGTGTTCATGGACAATGACACATATGAGCAGATCGAACTGCCCGCCGACATTCTGGGCGACCGCCGCCCCTTCCTTCAGGACGGCATGACCGTACATCTGGAATATCACGGCCAAGAGGCGCTAAGTGCGTCGCTGCCGCAAAAGGTCACCTGCACCGTGGTTGAAACCGAGCCTGCCGTGAAGGGCCAGACCGCCGCCAACAGCTTCAAACCGGCGATTCTGGACAATGGCGTGCGCGTCATGATCCCGCCCTTTGTCGGGCAGGACGAGGCGATCATCGTCAACACCGAAACCATGGAATATGTCGAACGCGCCTAGGCGCGACCGTTATTTGCCGCCCAGAATGATGCAGGTGGTCGAACCGGTGGCGTAAAGCCGGCCGTCCTCGACCCCGACCAGTTTTGCCTCGGACACCGCGGTTGAGCGGCCGCAATGGGACACTGTGCCGGTTGCCCGTACCAGGGTGCCCACCGGAATGGCGCGAGTGATGTTCACCTTGTATTCAAGCGTTGTGTAACCTTGGCCCGCGCCCATTTTGGTATGCACCGACACGCCCAGAACCGTGTCCATGATCGCGCCGTACCAGCCGCCGTGGATCACCCCCATCGGGTTTCGGAATGCGGCCAGCGGAATGCCTTCAAACACCGCAACACCGTCGGCAATCTCGACAGGCCAGAAATTCATCGTCTTGGCAATCGGCGCGGGCGGCAATTCGCCTGCCAGCATCTTTTGCATCGTTTCAAGCCCGGTCAGGCCAGCGATCTGTTTCGGGTCCACCACCTGCCCGTCGTCAAAATTCATGTGTCTTTTACCTGTTCTGATAAATTGAAAACCGGGCGCATTAAGCGCCCGGCCTTCCGGAATGGCAAGCGGAACAGGGAGTAACGCTACGCCACTTTCTGCAGAACCTGCAAAGGCTCGATCCCCAGAGCCTTGCAAATCTGACGTGTCAGGTGCGGCTGGTTCAGGGTGTAAAAGTGCAAATCCTCAACCCCCTCATCCAGCAGATCCGAGCAAATTTCGGTGGCAATCGAAATCGCCAACAGGTCATGCACCCCGTCGCGCGTCGCTTTGCCAAAGGCGTCGTCCATCCAACCGGGCAGAACCGCGTTGCAGCGCTGCGAGAACCGTTTGGTTTTCTCCCAATTCTCGATGGGCAGGATGCCGGGAATGATCTTGCCGGTGATGCCCGCAGCGGCCGCCTTGTCGCGGAACCGAAGGAAGCTTTCGACATCAAAGAAATACTGGGTGATGGCGCTGTCCGCCCCGGCGTCAAACTTGCGCTTGAGGTATGCCACATCGGCATTGGTGTCGCGGGCTTCGGGATGAAGATCAGGATAGGCCCCGACACGAATGTGAAAATCGCCGGTTTCTTTCAAGGCCGCGACCAGATCGACGGAACTTGCAAAGCCATCCGGGTGGGCTGAGAACGCTTCCGCCCCTTTGGGCGCATCACCGCGCAGCGCCACAATCTCGCGCACCCCAAGGTCTGCATAGCGCTTGGCGATGGCCAGCGTTTCGGCCCTGGTTGCATTCACACAGGTCAGGTGACCGGCCACGTTCAGGCCGTAATGACGGATCAACAGACCCAGCGCATCATGGGTCAGGTCCCGCGTTGCGCCACCGGCACCATAGGTCACAGACACAAAGCCCGGGTCCAATGGTGCCAGCATGTTGACCGAGTTCCACAACCGAAAGCTGGCATCCAGCCCTTGCGGCGGGAAGAATTCGAACGATACCGAGGGAAGGGTCATGGTGTGTCTCCTTGTGACGTTGCCCCCTTGTCGCACGGATATTTTTGTGAAACAAATTCATAATAATCATGATGTTTATGAGAAATATCGAACATGTATCTGGAATTCCGCCATCTGCGCAGCATCAAGGCGATACATGAGGCCGGCGGCCTTGCCCGTGCCGCCGAACAGATGAACATGACGCAATCCGCCCTGTCGCATCAGATCAAAGGGTTGGAGGATCAGGCCGGGCTGGACCTGTTCGTGCGCCGCTCAAAGCCGCTGAAGCTTTCCGCCGCCGGGATGAAAATGTTGAAACTGGCGGAAAAGATCCTGCCGGAAATCACCCAGTTGGAAGAGGATTTTCGCGGCATCCGGGGCGGCAAATCCGGCCGGTTGCACATTGCGATTGAATGCCATGCCTGTTTTGAATGGTTGTTTCCGGTTTTGGAACTGTTTCGCCGCGCCTGGCCCGATGTCGATGTGGATATCCGCCCCGGCCTGGCCTTTGACGCCTTGCCCGCCCTCCAGCGCGAGGAGGTGGATCTTGTGGTGTCATCGGACCCGGAAAAGATCGCCGGCGTCGATTTCATGCCGTTGTTTGACTATGAACCCCTGTTGGTGGCGGCTTCCGGCCATGCGCTTGCCGGCAAGCCCTATGTCGAGGCCGAGGATTTTCGGGCCGAAACCCTGATCACCTACCCCGTCGACAAGACCCGGCTTGATATTTTCACCGAGCTGCTGACCCCGGCCAAGGTGGAACCCGTCGCGATCCGGCAGGTCGAACTGACGGCGGTGATCCTGCTTTTGGTCGCCAGCAATCGCGGGGTCGCCGTTCTGCCCGACTGGGTTTTGCGCGATGCGCGCTACAAGCACGATTATATCACCAAACGCCTGACCGAAACCGGCGTCACCAAGCGGCTTTATGCGGCGATCCGCTCTGAAGACGCGGACCTGCCCTTCATGTCCCATCTGATCCGTCTGGGCCGCACAGAACCGCCGAAACTGCAACGCAAAGTCTGAAGCGGCAATTGCCCCTTGGCGGGGCCGGTTCCGGCGTGTAGAGAGCGACCTCAGCATTTCAAAGGACATGGCGATGGCACAGGCAAGCGCGAATCTGAACATCATGATCAAGGCCGCCCGCAAGGCGGGCCGCTCATTGATCCGCGATTTCGGTGAGGTCGAAAAATTGCAGGTGTCCATGAAAGGTGCCGGGGATTTCGTATCCAAAGCCGACCTGAAAGCCGAAGAGATCATCCGCACCGAATTGACCGAAGCGCGTCCAAACTATGGCTGGCTGGGCGAGGAAAGCGACGAAGTGAAGGGCGAGGATCCGACACGGCGCTGGATCGTTGACCCTTTGGATGGCACCACCAACTTTTTGCACGGCCTGCCCCATTGGGCGGTGTCAATCGGGCTGGAACACAAGGGCCAGATCGTTGCCGCCGTGGTTTATGATCCGGTCAAGGACGAGATGTTCACCTCGGAAAAAGGCGCGGGGTGCTGGCTGAATGACAACCGGTTGCGGGTGTCGGGGCGCACAAAAATGATCGAAATGATCTTTGCAACCGGCCTGCCCTTTGGCGGGCGCGGCGATTTGCCGGACACATTGCAGGATCTTGCGCGCATTCTGCCGGCCTGCGCCGGTGTGCGGCGCTGGGGATCGGCGGCGTTGGATCTGGCCTATGTGGCGGCGGGCCGCTATGATGGGTTTTGGGAACGGCGGCTGAACGCCTGGGACATCGCCGCAGGTCTGCTGTTGGTCAAAGAGGCCGGTGGTTTCGTTGAATCCATAGATCCTGCGGAAAATGTGATCGACACCGGCGACATCATCGCCGCCAACAGCGAAGCCTTCGCGACCTTTGCGAAAATCGTGCGTAATCAGTAGGCTAGCGCCAAGTCTCTTGTGCGGCCACCGGTCCCGGAGCGCGCTTAGGGGTCCAGACGAACCAAGGCATCGCCTGCGTGCATTTCAGCGTCGGCCTGATCGAACCTGAGATAGGCCAAGGCCCTGTCGCCCGACCGGGTCAGGATCCGGCCGATGGTTTTTTCGCCGGCCTGAATATCGGTGCCGGTTGCTGCTTCCCCGTTCAGCCGAACCCGCGCCAATCCTTTGCGCAATTCGGTTTTGTGCTTCATCCGTGCTGTCACTTCCTGACCGACATAGCAGCCCTTGCGAAAATCAACGCCGTTCAGGCGTTCAAACCCCATTTCCAGAATATAGCTGTCATCGGCAATCAGTTCGATTCCGGATTCGGGAATCAGGTGGTCCACCCGGATATTCGCCCAGTCGATCCGCCCGTTGCGGTGCGTCGAGAGCTTGCTG
>JAURMY010000033.1 GCA_030830465.1 Alphaproteobacteria bacterium | reverse complement strand
CGTTTCCACTCTTATTGATCCGGTTTGTGTGACCCGCTGATTTGCCTCAGTGTTGATTGGGTCGCCGTTTCAACATGGTTTTATATAGCCAACCAATTGTGGCGAGAGTTTGGACAGCAAAACCACCTTCTGAGAAAAATTTGAAAAAAATCACGGCTTTCAAATAAATCATATAAAAACAATATGTTGCCAAGTAAAAATAGTTAACGGATCACGGAAAATCGGCATGACATGCCACAAAATATGGCGGTTTTGCCATAGTCAGCCGCCGAATTTCGCTGGTTTTTTAACAGTCCTTTTGGCAAACAGAAACAAAGACGAAAAAATCAGGCTAGGCAGGCATGGGCGCTGGGTTTCACAGCTGTGTATCAGGAATTGGCGTACTGTGCCTGTTGGCCGGGCCAGTGGGGGCCGCGGAACCTTTCAAAGATTTCACTTTCAAATCGGTCAAACCGCCTGCCGCCGGGGCCAGCAAACGGATCAACATCCAAGTCACCCCCGAACCGGCAGCGCCCATTCAATCGGTGTCACCCGTGCGGGCGGTGTTGCCAGATCAGCAGAACTGGTTTTGGGATGTGATTTCGCCCTCGCTTGACGCGGCCTCGCCCGGGCGTTTTCAGGATGCGACTGTGGCCATTGCCAAGGCACCGGCGGGCACGGTCGATACCGCCTCATTGGCGCAACTAAAGAAAGTGGCCGACACCTACCGCAAAGAAATACTGCTGGCGACCATAGGCACGCGTATTTCGCCGGCGCTGGTTCTGGCCCTGATCGGGACGGAATCCGGCGGCGATGCAAAGGCCCAAAGTCAGGCCGGGGCGGCGGGCCTGATGCAACTGATGCCGGCGGCGGCGGCGCGTTTCAATGTTACGGACCCTTTTGATCCGGCCCAGAACATCGCCGCGGGCGTGGCTTATCTGGATTGGCTATTGGACAAATTCAAAGGCGATCCGATTTTGGCTTTGGCCGCCTATAATGCCGGGGAAAACGCGGTTCTGGACGCCGGAGGCGTTCCGGCATTCAACGAAACACGGGCCTATGTGCCGAAAGTGATCGCCAGTTTTCAGGTGGCCAAGGCCCTGTGCCTGACGCCGCCGGAATTGTTTTCCGACGGTTGCGTGCTGGCGATGAAGGAACCCTGATGACATCGCGAACGGACGAAACCGCCAAACCTTTGGTTCTGGATGTGGACGGCACATTCCTGAAAACCGATATGCTGCTTGAAAGTTTCTGGCACGCTTTGGGGCATGATCCGCTGAACTGCCTTGCGATCTGCGCCGCAAATTTCACCAACCGGGCGGCGCTGAAACACAAGCTGGCGGCCATTGCCCCGCTTCGCTGTGATCTCTTGCCGGTCAATGGCCAGATCAAGGACCTTGCTGACAGCTCGATTGAACAGGGGCGGCGGGTGATTTTGGCCTCGGGTTCGGACCGGGTGCTGGTGCAAAGGCTTGCTGAAGCCCATGACCTGACGGAAAAACCCTTTGCTTCTGATGGCCGTGTCAACCTGACGGGGCGCGCCAAAGCCGAGGCGCTGGTCGCGGCCTTTGGCCATGGCGGGTTTGACTATGCCGGCGACGGGCCGGTCGATTTGCCGGTGTGGCGCGAGGCCGAGAATGCGATCATCGTGGGCGACCATCCCCATCTGGCCCGGACCCTGTCCGACAGCGGGGCCAATGTGACCGAGTTCGGTGGCACATGGCGTTGGCGCGATCTGGCCCGGGGCCTGAGGCCGCATCAATGGGTCAAGAATATCTTGTTGTTTCTGCCGCTGATTGCGGCCCACCGACTGGATCTGGCGGGCATTCTGGTGATCCTGCAGGCCATGGTCGCGTTCAGCGCGGCGGCCTCCTCCATCTATATCGTAAATGACCTTTTGGATCTGGAAGCGGACCGGTTGCACCCGACCAAACAGCACCGCCCGTTTGCCTCGGGTGCGGTGCCGATTTCGGCGGGGATGGCGGCCTCGGCCGGCCTAGGGATTGTCGCCCTGGCGCTGGCTGCCTCGTTCAGTCTGGCAATGTTGGGGGTTGTTGCGCTTTATATGGCGTTGTCCCTGACCTATTCACTGAAGTTAAAGCGGATGCGCTGGGTCGATGTGGCGACTCTGGCGTCACTTTATACCCTTCGGGTTCTCGCCGGGGCGATCGCGGTCGATGTTGTTGCCTCGGGTTATCTGGTGGCTTTTGTTTTTCCGACCTTTATCGCCCTTGGCTGTGTCAAACGGCTGACAGAGTTGACATTGGCAAAATCAGACGAGCATTTGCCGGGGCGTGGTTATGGCCGGCAGGACCGTGGCGATTTGCTGAATGTGGCCGGTCTGGGCGTGGTCTGGGCGCTGCTGGCCTTTTTCCTTTACAGCTATACGCCGACGGCGCGCGCGCTTTACCATCATCAATGGCAATTGTGGCTGGCGATGGTGCCGATTTCCGCCTGGTTGATCCGCATGGTTGTGTTGGGCTGGACCGGCAAACAGGATTACGACCCGATAGTTTTTGCCATGAAAGACAAATACGGACTGGCGCTGATTGCGCTGACGCTGACGGTGATGTTTTCGGCCGCCAATATCGGCTGATCATACGTCCCGGCGGGCGTGCGAACATCCGTACAGCCACGGGCAGTCAACCACGGGCGGCGCGCGTTTGCCCTCGGCAGCGGCCTTCAGGCGCATGTTGCGCAGGGCATCCCGGGTTTCACCCTCGGGCAGATAGAGCCGGTCATGCCCCCAGAAACTGGGTCCGACCGTGGTTTCATGCGGCTGCCATGTCGCCGGATCAATCACCCGGCCGCCCCAGCCGTTTTCAACAAAGAAACCGGACGGCGAATTGGCATAATAAGAGGTCATCCAGTCATTGGTGTGCCGGCCCAAAGTGTACCCGATCCGGCCTTCCTGCTGCAAAGCCAGATCATAGCCCTGACCGACATCATCCAGATTTTGATATTCAACCATGAAATGGTGAAACCCGGCCTGGCCTGATCCGACCATTGCAAAGGTGTGGTGCCGCCCGTTCAGATGGAAGAAATAAAGCGGATAGGGCGACAGGCCGTAATCGGACACGTGAAAGCCCAGAATGTCGCGGTAAAACGGCAGCATCGCCTCAATGTCTTTGACATGTAGCACCGCGTGGCCCATGCCCTGCGCGCCCGTGACAAATCCGTCAATCGGGCGGCCCGGTCGGAATGGCCGATCCGCGATCATCGGACCGTGGACCAGTTCCAGCCGGTTGCCGGCGGGGTCGAGGAAATAGATCAGGTTGCTGACAAACCGCCGGTCCGCCAGCGCGCGACTGCCTTGATGCACCGGGGTGCCCGCGCGTTCCAGCCTTGCGGCGAAATCCTCCAGATCGCCCGGATGCTCGACCTCCCAGCCCATGAAGGCCAGTGTTTCGCCAGGTTCGTTTGAAACCACCAACCGCTGGCGCTGGTCATCCATCCGAAACGCCAGGGCAGCCCCGGCGCGGTCGATCTGCTGCATG
>JAURMY010000260.1 GCA_030830465.1 Alphaproteobacteria bacterium | reverse complement strand
TCCGGAAAGGAGAAGCGACATGAAACTGCATGAATTGCGGGATAATCCCGGTGCATCCAAATCCAAAAAGCGCGTCGCCCGCGGCCCCGGTTCGGGCAAGGGCAAGACTGCCGGCCGTGGTATCAAGGGCCAGAAATCCCGTTCGGGTGTGGCGATCAACGGCTATGAAGGCGGTCAGATGCCGCTTTACATGCGCCTGCCCAAGCGCGGCTTTACCAACATCAACGAAAAGCATCACGCGATCGTAAACCTCGGCCTGTTGCAGAAATTCATCGACGCCAAGAAGATCGACGCGAAAAAGCCGATCACCGAGGCTGTACTGGTGGAAAGCGGCCTTGTGCGCCGCATCCGTGACGGGGTTCGGGTTCTGTCCAAGGGTGAACTGACCGCAAAAGTGACGCTGGAAGTGACCGGCGCGTCAAAGTCGGCCATCGCTGCGGTCGAGGCGCTCGGCGGCTCGCTGACCGTCACAGCCCCGGCACCTGCGGCAGAATAAGCCTTGTGAGGGGCAGCAACGCCCCTTACATGATACCTAGAGTTTTTTCGTGCCGCGGGGCCCCAGAAAAGCGGGTCTGGCGGCGCGTCCATGAAAGGGACAGGCATGGCATCGGCAGCTGAACAAATGGCAGCCAACTTAAGTTGGAGCACCCTTGGCAAAGCAACCGAACTGCGCCAGCGCATTCTGTTCGCCATCGGATTGTTGATTGTCTACCGCCTTGGCACTTTCATTCCAGTCCCCGGAATCGATGCCGTTGCCTTGCGTGAATTCGTCGAAAACGCCCAGACCGGCATTGGCGGCATTTTGCAGATGTTTACCGGCGGCGCGATCGGCCGTATGGCGATTTTTGCACTGGGGATCATGCCCTATATTTCCGCCTCGATCATCGTTCAGTTGATGACGGCCATGGTGCCGCAATTGGAACAGCTGAAAAAAGAAGGCGAGCAGGGCCGCAAGAAAATCAACCAGTACACCCGTTACGGCACTGTTATTCTGGCGACGTTCCAGGCCTATGCTCTGGCGGCCAGTATCGAACATGGCAATCTGGCCACCGATCCGGGTCTGTTCTTCAAGGTTTCCACGGTGATCACGCTGGTCGGCGGTACATTGTTCCTGATGTGGCTGGGCGAGCAGATCACCGCGCGTGGCATTGGCAACGGTATTTCCCTGATCATTTTCGTCGGTATCGTCGCCGAACTGCCCGCCGCCATTGCGCGTTTTCTGGCACAGGGCCGGGCCGGTACGATCCATCCGGCAGTGATTATCGGCGTCATGATCATGGTGGTCGCGGTGATTTCGCTGATTGTGTTTGTCGAGCGCGCACAGCGCAAGATCCACATTCAGTATCCCCGCCGTCAGGTCGGCATGAAAATGTATGGCGGCGAAAGCAGCCACCTGCCGGTCAAGCTGAACCCGTCGGGCGTTATTCCGGTGATCTTTGCCTCGTCTTTGCTGTTGCTGCCGACAACGATCAGCACCTTCTCGGGCACCCAAAGCTCGGGCATCATGAACACCATTCTGGCCTATTTCGGGCAGGGACAGCCGCTGTATCTGCTGTTCTTCTCGGGCATGATCGTGTTCTTCTCGTATTTCTACACGGCCAACGTCGCCTTCAAAACCGATGAAGTGGCCGACAACCTCAAGAACCAGAACGGCTTTGTGCCCGGTATCCGTCCGGGTGTCAAAACCGCCGAGTATTTGGATTTCGTGGTCAACCGCCTGTTGGTTCTGGGGTCGATCTATCTGGTTGGCGTTGCTCTGCTGCCGGAAATCCTGCGCTCGCAATTTGCGATCCCCTTCTATTTCGGCGGCACCTCGGTTCTGATCGTTGTGTCGGTGACGATGGACACGATCAATCAGGTGCAAAGCCATATGTTGGCGCATCAATACGAAGGCCTGATCGAACGCAGCAAGCTGCGCGGGAAAGGCCGCGCCAAGCCCAAGAAAGGACCGTCCCGCAGATGAATATTATCCTTCTGGGACCGCCGGGTGCCGGCAAAGGCACACAGGCGCGTAAACTGGTCGATCAGCGCGACATGGTTCAACTGTCCACCGGCGACATGTTGCGCGCGGCGCGCACCTCAGGCACCGAGATGGGTAAGAAGGTCGCGGCGATCATGGACAGCGGTGCGCTGGTCACGGATGAAATCGTCATCGGCCTGATCGCGGAGCAACTGACGACAGCCAAAGCGCCGGGCGGGTTCATCTTTGACGGCTTCCCGCGCACTTTGGGTCAGGCCGACGCGCTGGCCGGTTTGCTGGCCAAAGTCGGCCAAAAGCTGGACACAGTGATCGAAATGGCGGTGGACGATGAAGCGCTGGTTGCGCGCATTTCCGGCCGGTTTACCTGCGGCAAATGCGGTGAAGTCTATCACGAAGTCACCAAAAAGCCGGCCAGGGCCGGTGCCTGCGATGTGTGCGGCGCCAATGATTTCAAGCACCGGGCGGATGACAACGCGGACTCGTTGAAGGTGCGGTTGCTGGAATATTACAAGAAAACCTCGCCCTTGATCGGATATTACTACGCCAAGAACCTGCTGCAATCGGTTAACGGTTTGGCCTCGGTGGACGCGGTTGAGGCAAGTATCAAATCGGCCATGTCAAAGGCGGGTTGACAGGGGCGGCATTGCCCCTTGACGTTCCGGCCCCAAGCCCCTAAACGACACCATCTTGTTTACAAGAATCGCTTGATTTCATGGGGTTTCCCGCGAATCGGGCGCTCCTCAAGCCCTCGGAACGAGGCATGGCCCAGCTGCCGCACGGATGCTGGGCTTTAGTTGTGAAAAAAGGTTCTGGTACGACGGAACCGCAATGAGAGATAGGAGAGAACGTGGCACGTATTGCTGGCGTTAACATTCCGACCCAAAAACGGGTCCATATCGCACTGACTTATATTCACGGCATCGGCCGTAAAACCGCCGAGGAAATCTGCGCCGCTGTTGGCCTGGAACAGTCCCGCCGGGTGAATGATCTTTCGGATGCCGAAGTTCTGGCGATCCGCGAACATATCGACGCGAACCTGATGGTCGAAGGCGATCTGCGCCGCGACACCCAGATGAACGTCAAGCGTCTGATGGACCTTGGTTGCTATCGCGGCCTGCGCCATCGTCGCGGCCTGCCGGTGCGGGGTCAGCGGACCCACACCAACGCTCGTACCCGCAAGGGCCCTGCAAAAGCCATTGCTGGCAAGAAGAAATAAGGGAGGGCTCGTATCATGGCACGCGATAAAACCCGCATGAAGAAAAAAGAGCGCAAAAACATCGCCACCGGTGTTGCGCATGTGAACTCGTCGTTCAACAACACCAAAATCCTGATTTCCGATGTGCAAGGCAACGCGATTGCCTGGTCTTCGGCTGGCACGATGGGCTTCAAAGGCTCGCGTAAATCGACACCTTATGCGGCCCAGATGGCGGCGGAAGATGCCGGCAAGAAGGCCCAGGAACATGGTATGAAGACGCTGGAAGTCGAAGTTCAAGGCCCCGGTTCGGGTCGTGAATCCGCGTTGCGCGCGCTGGCCGCTGTCGGTCTGAACATCACGGCAATCCGTGACGTGACCCCGATGGCCCATAACGGCTGCCGCCCGCCGAAACGTCGCCGGGTCTGATATTTTCTTGCACCGCTGCCGGGTCTTGGCGGCGGTGCAATTTTGCTTTTTTGAAATACCCTCGGGTGTTCGCGGTCACAAGGATCCAGACCTGCGAACTGGAATGGAGGCGAAACTATGATCCACAAGAACTGGCAAGAACTTATCCGTCCGGCGCAACTGGACATCCGTCCGGGTGCAGATCCGCAACGGCAGGCAACCGCGGTTGCCGAACCGTTGGAGCGCGGCTTTGGCCTGACGCTGGGCAACGCGCTGCGGCGTGTGCTGCTGTCGTCGCTGCAGGGCGGCGCGATCACCTCGGTTCAGATTGACAATGTTCTGCACGAGTTTTCCTCGGTTGCGGGCGTTCGTGAAGATGTCACCGACATCGTTCTGAACCTGAAAGGCGTGGCCGTTGCGATGGAAGTCGACGGCATGAAGCGCGTTTCGATTTCGGCCAAAGGTCCGGGCGTTGTCACCGCCGGCGACATTTCCGAAAGCAACGGCATCACCATACTGAACCGCGACCATGTGATCTGTCACCTGGACGACGGTGCCAGCCTGTTCATGGAACTGACCGTCGAAAGCGGCAAGGGCTATGTTGCGGCTGACAAGAACCGCCCGGAAGATGCGCCGATCGGTCTGATCCCGATTGATGCGATTTTCTCGCCGATCACCAAAGTGTCTTATGAAGTTACCCCGACCCGCGAAGGTCAGGTTCTGGACTATGACAAGCTGACGCTGAAAGTGGAAACTGACGGTTCGGTGACGCCGGAAGACGCCATCGCCTATGCCGCCCGCATTCTGCAGGACCAGTTGTCGGTTTTCGTCAACTTCGACGAACCGGAAGCTGCCGGTCGCGCCGAGGAAGAGGACGACCTGGAATTCAACCCGCTGCTTTTGAAGAAAGTGGACGAGTTGGAACTGTCGGTCCGTTCGGCCAACTGCCTGAAGAACGACAACATCGTATATATTGGCGATCTGATCCAGAAAACCGAAGCCGAGATGCTGCGCACCCCGAACTTTGGCCGCAAGTCGCTGAACGAAATCAAAGAAGTTCTGACCGCGATGGGCCTGCATCTGGGTATGGATATCCTCGACTGGCCGCCAGACAATATCGAAGAGCTGGCCAAGAAATACGAAGACCACTTCTAAGAAAAACGGCCCTGCATCCCGATGCGGGGCCGCACGCAAATGCCCGGACTGCCGGGGAAGCGGGTGGGTTCTGACAACCGGAATTTCACCCAGGGCAATCCCGCCCCAAGGAGAGCGGCTGACACGCATCGGCTGCCGGACAAAGCAAAAGCTTAGGAGAAAGAAATGCGTCACGCACGTGGATACCGTCGTCTCAACCGAACCCATGAACACCGCAAGGCGCTGTTCGCCAACATGGCCGGTTCGCTGATTGAGCATGAGCAAATCAAAACAACCCTGCCCAAGGCCAAAGAACTGCGTCCGATCATCGAAAAGATGATCACGCTGGCCAAACGCGGTGACCTGCACGCCCGTCGTCAGGCCGCCTCGCAGCTGAAGCAGGATGAATATGTCGCCAAACTGTTCGCCGTACTCGGCCCGCGTTATCAGGACCGCCAGGGCGGTTACGTGCGCATCATGAAGGCCGGTTTCCGCTATGGCGACATGGCCCCGATGGCGATCATTGAATTCGTTGACCGCGACCCCGCCGCAAAAGGCGCCGCCGACAAGGCCCGCCTGGAAGCTGAGGCCGCCGAAGCCTGATCCAACATATCTTCAGGATTTAGTGACAGAGCCCCGCAGGTTGATCCTGTGGGGCTCTGCCTTTTAGGCCACCTTAACCGCAGCGTCTTTACCAGGGTCAACCGGAGTGGACATGAGGTCGTTAATAATCTTGTCCAACTGCACCGGTCCGACGGGCGTCGAACCAGCGAATTCCAAGACATCAAGGCGTACCTTTTTTGGCAGAGTCATGATTTTGGAAAACAATTGGGGGTCGATCGTAGTGGCCATATTCACCGTGCTACAAATTAGAAATAGTTACCTGATCAATTTATGGTTGACGGCGATTTTCGCAACCTGTCTAAAAAGACATGTCCAAAAACATAGGCCTTGACCGAATCTTAAGTCTTCTGGATGGCGAGGCGCCATCCGGATACATGGCAGGCATGCATATCCGCTTTGCCGGCCCCCTGGTACAGTTCCAGACCTACGAGCAGGCCTGGATCGACCACTACACAAAAAACGGGTACGCGCTGCGCGATCCCATGGTGGCCTGGGGGTTTTTTAAGAACGGCGCAAGCCGCTGGAGCGAGATCAGTCTGCCTGATCCGTTCAAGATATTTAAGCAGGCAGAAGAATACGGGCTGAAATACGGGGTGGTTGTTTCGACCGGTCCTTTGACCTCACGATCGATCTGCGGTTGCGCGCGTTCGGACCGGGAGTTCACCGATGAAGAAATTCGACGAATCACAAATCTGGTTCAGACGCTGCACGAGGTGACGGACCCGCCCGACAGCCTGACCAAAGCACAGAAAGATGCCCTGCAGTTGATCGCTGATGGCCACCGCCATGCTGCTGCCGCAGCAAAACTGGGAATATCCGAAAGTGCGCTGAAAGCCCGGTTGATCTCTGCCAGAAATCGTTTGTTGGCCAGAACAACCGCAGAGGCGATACAGCGCGCCAAGGACTACAGGCTACTTTGACCGGGTTTTTACAGCACCAGCAGGGCTTGAGATTTATCAACCTAGCTGGAGGCTATGAAAATGAAGACGACCACTCTATCCTTTGAAAACATGCATGTTCACGGTGAACTGTTTGCCAACCTGTTAAGGGCACGCAAGCAATCCTTCATTGTGCGCAACAATTGGGACCTGCCGGAAGCGAACGGGATGGAATACGATCAGTATGACACCCCGGCCAGCCGCTGGATCGCGGTGCATGAATTCGGTCAGGTTCTGGCCGGTATTCGCCTGACTCCGACCACGGCGCGCTGCGGTATCTATTCTTACATGATTCGCGACGCCCAAAAGGGGTTGCTGGATTCGATCCCCCGCGATCTGCTGTATTATGAGGCGCCCGTGGCCCCGCATATCTGGGAATCAAGCCGGGTGTTTGTGTCGCAGAACGTGCCGTCGAATATGCGGATGCGGGTCCAGGCCAATCTGATGGGCGAAATGATCACCGCCGCCCGGACACTGGGGGCGACCCAAATTCTGGGGTTGGTCCCGGCAGTCTGGTCGCGTTGGATCGGACGTTTGGGCCTGGATGCAGAAGAGGCCGGACCCAAGATGGAAATCGAAGGCACCAACAATCAGGTGGCGCTGATGCATTTGGCATCCAACCTGCATTGATTCGGGTGCTCTGTTGCTTGCAGTGTAACGAGTATCCTCCTGCCTCCCCAAAAGGGGAGGCGGAGGCTTTTTCAATGATTTCGGCATTATCCGCGGTTCTGGGTGCCGGTCCGTTGATCACGGCATGTGGACACCTATATTGAACGCAACATGACGTGGACTTTTGAGGCCTGAAATGATGCGGTTTTTCTTGGTTGTGGTATTGGCTTTCACGCTGGGCGGCGCAGTCACTGCCGAAACCTCAGTTCCGGCTTCCAAAGGGGAAATGGCGCTCAGCTTTGTGCCCGTGGTCAAGAAAACAACGCCCGCAGTCGTGAACATCTATGCCAAGCGGATCGTCCAGACCCAACAGGGTGCATTTGCAAACGATCCCTTCTTTTCTGATTTCTTCAAAAGTTTCGGTCAGCCGACTCAGAGGGTGCAAAATTCGCTTGGCTCCGGGGTTGTTCTGTCTCGTGACGGGCTGGTTGTGTCGAACTATCATGTGATCGAGGGTGCCAGCGATATCCGTGTGGTGTTGAATGACCGGCGTGAATTTGACGCCAAAGTTTTGTTGGCGGATGAACAAAGCGATCTGGCGGTCCTGAAAATCGAAGGTGTGAACGATCTGCCGGCCTTGTCCCTTCGGCCATCGGACGGGGTGGAAGTGGGCGAACTGGTTCTGGCCATCGGCAATCCGTTTGGCGTTGGGCAAACGGTTTCCAGCGGTATCATCTCAGGGCTGGCGCGGTCCGGTGGCGCGGTCGGGAATGCGCGGGCCTATTTCATCCAGACAGACGCTCCGATCAATCCGGGCAATTCCGGCGGCGCGCTGGTGGATATGAACGGCGATCTGGTGGGCATCAACACCTCGATCCTGACCCGGTCCGGGGGGTCCAACGGTATCGGCTTTGCCATCCCCGCCGATCTGGTCGCCAGCTTTCTGGTTCAGGCACAGGCCGGAAACGACCATTTCAGGCGTCCCTGGGCCGGGGTTGTCGGCCAGCTGGTGGATGCCGCACTGGCACAACAATTCGGCCTGGACCGGCCCGAGGGCATGGCCTTGGTGGATGTGCACCCGGCAAGCCCTTTTGCCAAGGCCGGGCTGCGTGTCGGGGATGTTTTGCTGTCGATCAACGGCCATTCGGTGAACGGGCCGGCAGAGATGCTTTATCATATGTCGGTGCTGGGTGTCGGCAGCGATGCCGAGGTTGATTATCTGCGCGGGGGCAAACGTCTGGCAGCCCGCATCGCCATGATCGAAGCGCCCGAATCCCCCGCGCGCAACACCCTGAAACTTGACAACAAAGGGCCTTTGCAGGGCCTGACCCTGTCACGGATCAACCCGGCAATCATAGCGGAAATCGGTCTGCCGGTGAACGCCAGCGGCGTTGTCGTTGAGGCGGTTGACGGTATTGCGCGGCAACTGGGCTTTCAGCCGGGCGACATTCTGGTATCGGTGAACGGGGCTGCGATCGACACGCCTTCCGATGCGCGCGATGCCAACAGCGAAAACACCCGGCGCTGGGACATCACCATCGAACGCGGCGGCCAGCAATTGTCGATGCGGTTCCGGCTTTAGGAAATGCGGCTTTTCCTGACATGGCCACAGGCGTAGACTGCCGCCATGTCAGACCTGTTCGATCAACCCGGCAGCCCCAAGGCCGACCAGACCGCACCACGCCCCTTGGCCGACCGGCTGCGGCCAAAGGCGCTGTCGCAGGTGATCGGGCAAAAACATCTTCTGGGGTCTGACGGGCCCCTGGGCGCGATGCTGGCCTCCAAAAGCCTGTCCTCCATCATCTTCTGGGGGCCGCCCGGTGTCGGGAAAACCACCATCGCGCGGCTTTTGGCGGATGAAACCGATCTGGCCTTTGTGCAGATCAGTGCGATTTTCACGGGCGTGCCGGACCTTCGCAAAGTGTTTGAAGCTGCGAAACTGCGGCGCGCCAACGGGCGCGGCACGCTGCTGTTCGTGGACGAAATCCACCGCTTTAACAAAGCGCAACAGGACGGGTTCCTGCCCTATATGGAGGACGGCACCATCCTGCTGGTCGGGGCCACAACGGAAAATCCGTCCTTTGAACTGAACGCGGCCCTGATGTCACGGGCGCAGGTGATGGTTCTGAACCGCCTGACACTGTCCGAACTGGAACGGCTGGCACAGCGGGCCGAGGCGGAAATGGCGCGGCCGCTGCCGGTTGACGCTGACGGGCGTGACGCTTTGCTGGAAATGGCTGATGGCGACGGACGGGCCCTGCTGAACCTGTTGGAGCAATGCTTTTCCTGGAAGGACGCCAAGCCCCTGAACCGCGAGGGTCTGTCAAACCGCCTGTCGCGGCGGGCGCCAAAATATGACAAATCCGGCGAGGAACATTACAATCTGATTTCCGCCCTGCACAAATCGGTGCGTGGCAGCGACCCTGACGCGGCGCTTTACTGGCTGGCGCGGATGTTTCAGGGCGGTGAAGACCCGCGCTATTTGGCGCGCCGCATCACGCGCAT
>JAURMY010000032.1 GCA_030830465.1 Alphaproteobacteria bacterium | reverse complement strand
CGGACCCCGTGTTGGTGATCGTGCCACTGTCACCGGATTGAGAAAGCCCGTAACCATGGTTTCCTGACGTAAACACGGTTCCGGTGTTGATCAGGGTGCCGAATGAACCTCGGCTGTATAGGCCTATCGCCTCGGCGTTTGACGTGGTTACGGTGCCGTTGTTGGTCAAAATGCCGTTTGCGCCGTTGCTCAAAAGACCATAACCCAAATTACCTGTCGTATTAACAGTGGCGTTATTGGTCAGAGTGCCATTGTCGCCCTGGTTGGACATTGCATAGCCTTGAAGACCGGATGTGCTTACTGTGCCGTTGTTTATCAGGCTGTTGGAGTCACCCGTGGCCAACAGGCCCCGGCTGCCCGAGGGCGGCGTCACCGATCCGGTGTCCGTCACCGTGATCGTATCACCGCCGTCTAGCGTCGCACCGCCATTGGTGGTGACAACGGCGGTATCAATGGTGAAGACATCGGCAAGGGCGATCGAGGGGGCCAGCGACACTGAAAGAACGGCGATCCTGCGGGCAATCGTTACAAACTTCATACAAGGGGTCCTTGGCAAAAGGCGCGGCACTAGAGCGAAATGCGTTAAACTTGAATCACCAAACGCTGTCTGAAATCAAAGATTTCAACGCGTTAGGTGATGCAAATTGCTCCAAGTAAAACGCAATTCGCTTTAAATGGTGGGAAACCCTAGGTTGATCAATTTCCGGCTGCAAGAAATTCCATCCTTTCGCCCGAAAATCCAACCGCCTGCATCCCTGACGCAACACTTCGCCGCCTGCCCGGAATGGCAGCGCGGAACAAAGGCGTTTCAGGGGCAATTGCCTGTGGACGGACACCGCTATCAAGCAGCGCATGATATTCGTCTGTGCGGGAAACAAAAAAGCCGCCCAAAAGGCGGCCTTTGTGTAACGAACCGGGTCTGTTCGTTTTATTGGAGCGGGCGAGGCGATTCGAACGCCCGACCCTAACCTTGGCAAGGTTATGCTCTACCCCTGAGCTACGCCCGCATCCTTGGGTGAGGGGTGATTTAGCGACAGTTCACGCGTGCTGCAAGCCCAAAAGGCAAGAAAGTCACGAAAAAAATCAGGATGGGTTTTGGCGATTGCGCCGATTGGCGCGCAGCAGGTTCAAACCCTCGACAGCGCCGGAAAAAGCCATCGCCGCATAGATAAAGCCGCGTTCGATATGATAGTGAAACCCGTCCGCCAGCAGGGCCATGCCCACCATCACCAAAAAGGCCAGCGCCAGCATTTTTGTCGAAGGATGCCGATCCACAAAACCGCCGATGGGTTCGGCGGCAACCATCATGACAATCACGGCAACCACGACGGCGGCGATCATCACCTCGACATCCTGGGCGATGCCGACGGCGGTGATGACGCTGTCGAGGGAAAACACCAGATCCAGCACCATGATTTGCACGATGACCCAGGAAAACCCTGCCGAAGGGCGGGCGGAATGGGGCAACTGCGGTTCCATTTCCGCGAAAATCTCGGTCGCGGCCTTGTAGAGCAGAAACAACCCGCCGCCGCCCAGAATCACGTCGCGCCAACTGAAGGCAAAGCCGTTAATCTCGGCAATCGGGGCGGTCAGTCCGGCAATCCATGTGATCGACAGCAACAGAAGAATGCGCATCACAAGCGCACCTGTCAGGCCGATCATCCGGGCCTTTTTGCGCTGATGCTTGGGCAGGCGCGACGCGGTGATGGACAGAAAAACCACGTTGTCGACGCCCAGCACAATTTCCAGAACTGTCAGGGTCAAAAAGCTGGCCCAGACAGCGGGATCAGCGAGCAGGTCGAGCATGGCAAGCCTCGTTTGAAATGCCCGGCACAAGTAAAGGTGCCGAGGCCTTGGTTCAACCCTCCCGCAGGTTGAACCGCTATAGTATTGAAATATTTTTAACAAAATTTCAGGCGCGGTGGTATTCTGGCGGTGTCGCCGCACAGGTGGCGACGCATAATAAAGGGGGGAAATATGAACATTTCACGTAATTTCATGATGATTGCCGTTCTGTATCTTTTGACCGGCATGGCAATGGGCATGTATATGGGGGGATCGCAAGACCATACCTTGATGCCGGTACACGCCCATATCAACCTGTTGGGGTTCACTTTGATGACGCTGTTTGCGATCGTCTATAAGTTGTTCCCGGCAATGGCAGAGTCGGCTCTGGCCAAGGCGCATTTCTGGCTGCACCAGGTGGGCACACTGTTGCTGCTGGTCGCCTTGTTCTTGATGATCGGCGGATTTGTCGCCGAAGCGACGATCGGGCCGACCATGCCGGTTTTTGAGATCACCGTCTTTATCGGCACCGTCTGTCTGGCGGTGAACGTCTACAAGAACGCTATGTGACTTTTAGGATGCGCGCGCCTTTCTGACGCGCGCAGTCCTATTCCAGTTCCACCAACAGATCCTTGGCGTCGATCTGATCGCCGGGGCGGATGTGAACGGCCTTGACCACCGCGTCATGGTCCGTGTGAATGCCGGCTTCCATCTTCATCGCCTCAATCGTCAGCAGCATATCCCCGGCTTTGACCTTCTGGCCGGCTGACACCGTGACGCTGGCAACCGCGCCGGGCATGGGGGCACCAATATGGTTGGGATTGCCCGCCGTGGCCTTGGGGCGTTTGGCGGTGACGGCCTGTACCTTGCGGTTCGGCACCCGGATCACACGGGGCTGGCCGTTCAGTTCAAAGAACACCTTGGCCTCGCCGTCGTCATTGGTTTCACCGACCGCCTGCAGGCGGATTTCAAGGGTTTTGCCGGGATCAATCTCGGCTTCGATCTCGTCGCCGGGGTGCATGCCGTAAAAGAAGGTCAGGGTCGGCAGGGTGCGCACCGGCCCGTAGATCCGGTGGCGGCCCATATAGTCCAGGAAGACCTTGGAATACATCAGATATCCGTTCAGGTCTTCGTCATCCATTCTGAAGCCCTCCAGCTCCGCAGAAACCCGGGCGCGGGTGGCCTCTAGATCCTCGGCAGGCAGGTGCAGGCCGGGGCGTTCGGTATTGGGCTGCTCCCCCTTCAGAACCTTGGCGATCAGGGCGGGTGGAAAGCCCCCTGGTGGCTGGCCCAGATTGCCGCGCAACATGTCGATCACGCTGTCAGGAAAGGCCACCTCGGTCTCGGGGTCTTCGACCTGGGCGCGGGTCAGGTTCTGGCTGACCATCATCAGGGCCATGTCGCCGACAACCTTGGAACTGGGCGTGACCTTGACGATATCACCGAACATACGGTTCACATCGGCATAGGTCTGGGCGACCTCGTGCCAGCGATCCTCCAGCCCAAGGGACCGCGCCTGCGCCTTGAGGTTGGTGAACTGGCCGCCCGGCATTTCGTGCAGGTACACCTCAGAGGCCGGGGCCGGGGTGCCGCTTTCAAAGGCGGCATATTGGCCGCGCACCCCTTCCCAGTATTCGCTGATCTGCCGCACCGAAGTCATGTCAAGGCCGGTGTCGCGTTCTGTGTGTTTCAACGCCTCGACGATGGAGCCCAGGCAGGGCTGCGAAGTGCCGCCCGACATGCTGTCCATCGCGGCATCCACCGCATCGACCCCGGCGTCGCAAGCTGCCAGAACGGTGGCTGCCGACAGGCCGGACGTGTCGTGGGTGTGGAAATGGATCGGCAGGCCGACTTCTTCCTTTAAGGCTTTGATCAGGATACGGGCGGCGGCGGGTTTCAGCAGCCCGGCCATATCTTTCAGGCCCAGTATATGCGCCCCGGCGTCGCGCAGGTCTTTGCCCATGCTTACATAATAATTCAGGTCATATTTGGCCCGGTCCGCATCCATGATGTCGCCGGTGTAACAGATCGCCGCTTCGCAGACCTTGCCGCTGTCCACCACCGCGTCCATCGCAACGCGCATGTTTTCAACCCAGTTCAGGCTGTCAAAGACGCGGAACACATCTACCCCGGTTTCGGCGGCGCGCTTTACAAAGAACCGCACCACATTGTCAGGATAGTTGGTATAGCCGACGCCGTTGGAGGCGCGCAGCAACATCTGGGTCATCACATTGGGCAT
>JAURMY010000259.1 GCA_030830465.1 Alphaproteobacteria bacterium | reverse complement strand
GTCGCCGCCACCAGCGCAAGGGTAAGGTACAGATTGGCGCCCTGCATCCACACATGCCCGCCCGCGCCGTCGCTGATCTTGAACTGTTCAAGCTGGGCCAGAAAGATCACGATCGCCAGTCCGTTGACAAAGCCCAACATCACCGGATGCGGCACCATGCGGATGAACTTGCCCCAGCGCATCAGGCCGATCCCGATCTGGATCAGCCCCATCAGCACGACGGTGGCAAACAGATATGGCACACCATGCTGCGCCACCAGTGACACCATTACGACCGCCAGCGCGCCGGTTGCCCCGGAAATCATCCCGGGGCGGCCGCCAAACAGCGCCGTGATCAGCCCGACGATAAAGGCCGCATAAAGCCCGACCAGCGGCGCCACCCCGGCAACAAAGGCAAATGCCACGGCCTCGGGCACCAGCGCCAGGGCAACGGTCAGCCCCGACAGGATCTCGGTGCGGGTCTGGCCCAAAGACAGGGTAGGGATCGGCGTCGGCGTTTCACCGGGCGAAACGCGGCTGCGAAACGCGGCAAAGATATTCTGATAGGGCAAGGGATCGTCCGGTTCGGGATAAGAGGAACCGCGTCCATGACGGATTGCGGCACGAATGAGAAGGGGCCGTTTGGCCGCATCGGTGATTTTCCCCTATTTCGCGGCGGAAATGTCGGTTTCCGGCTGGAATCCCGCGCAGTCCACCGCCAGACTTGCACCACGGCAACAGCAGGGGGCGGCAATGAAACTCAAAGATCTCGATGTGATTGTGGTGGGCACCCCGCCGCCGGGCTGGGGCGGGCGCTATTTCATCTTGGTGAAAGTCACGACCGACAATGGAATTGTCGGCTGGGGCGAGGTTTACGCCGCAGCCGTCGGCCCCAAGGCCATGACCGCCGTGATCGAAGATGTGTTCAGCCGCCACATGCAGGGCGAGAACCCGGAAAACATCGAAATGATGTTCCGGCGGGTCTATTCCTCGGGCTTCACCCAACGGCCCGACCCGACCGCGATGGGGGCGTTTTCCGGCCTTGAAATCGCCTGTTGGGATATTCTGGGCAAAGCGCATGGCCGCCCGGTTCACGCCCTTCTGGGCGGGATGATGAACGACAAGGTGCGCTCATACACCTATCTTTATCCGCTGCCGCATCATCCGATCAGTGGCTTCTGGAATGATGCCGATATGGCCGCAGAATGTGCGGTGGAAATGGTGAAACTGGGTTTCACGGCGGTGAAATTTGACCCCGCCGGCCCCTATACATTGCGCGGCGGCCATCAGCCCGCCCTCAGCGATATCGAACAATCCGTCACCTTCTGCCGCAAGATCCGCGAGGCGGTGGGCACCAAGGCCGATCTTCTGTTTGGCACCCACGGCCAGTTCACCACATCGGGCGCGATCCGTCTGGGCCGGGCCCTGGAACCCTATGACCCCCTGTGGTTCGAAGAACCGATGCCGCCGGATAATATGGATGAGTTCCGCCGTGTCTCGGACGCCGTGCGCATTCCCGTCGCCACCGGCGAAAGGATGACCACCAAGGTCGAATTCGCCGCCGCCCTGCGGGCCGGTGTGTCGATCCTGCAACCGGCTTTGGGCCGTTCGGGCGGCATTCTGGAAACCAAGAAAATCGCTGCCCTGGCCGAGGTGCACAACGCCCAGGTCGCCCCGCATCTTTATGCCGGTCCGGTGGAATGGGCAGCCAATATCCAACTGGCGATCAACATCCCCAACCACCTGATCACCGAAACCATCCAGACCGGGGGTGAGTTTCACCTGAAACTGATCAAGAACACGATCAAATGGCAGGACGGATATATCATTCCGCCGACCGAGCCCGGTCTGGGAATTGAGGTCGACGAAGCCCTGGCCCGCGCCCACCCCTATGAAGGCGACACGTTGCATTTGCAGATGCAGGAAGCGCCCTGCGACTATTCCAACGGCAACGCCTTTGTCGGAGGCGCCCCGCCGGTTGAATGACATGCACGCTGTGCCGAACCCGTGACGCCTAAGATGCGAAAAGCCCCAAAGCGAAGTGCGTTTTACCCTGCGCAAATTGCATCACCTAACGCGTTGAGATCTTAGATTTCAGGCAGCATTTGGTGATTCACGTTCAACGCAATTCGCTCTAGCGCAACACGATCAGCAGTGATCCGGCGACGATGGCGGCGATCAGGACGACATGGGTCAGGCCGATCTTTTCGCGCTTGAACACAAAGACGCCGAAGGCCAGCGCCCAGATCGGCGAGGACATCAGCAACGGCGCGACGATGGACACATCGCCATAACTGACGGCCAGGTTCACGCATAGAATGCCGATCCCGTTGATCACCCCGCTAAGGGCGAACCAGCCATAGCCGCTGCGGCTGGCGGGTGGCTTTGCCGGTGCCCGCCGCATGGCGACCAGCCCAAGCAGCACCAGAGTCGAGACACTGCTCATCACCAGTGTGGCGAAATAGGCGGAGTTGACCTCGGCATAGCCCAATTTATTCACCACCTGCGGCAGGCCGCGCACAAACGCGGCGGCCATAGGCACCGACAAGGCCCAAAGCGGCCAGTTGCGTTTGATCTTGCCCTTGTAAAAAGCGGCAAACAGAACACCGGCAATCATGATCGTCAGCCCGATGATTGCTTGCAGACCGAAGGTCTCGTTCAAGAAGATCACCGCCAGAAGAACCGAAAACACCGGCAAAAACCCATTGATCCCCGATGCAATCGAAGGACCGACCAACCGGATCCCGGAGATCTGAAGCCGTTGTCCAACGGCAGGCACCACCAGTCCGCTGGCGATGAAGTAAAGGACTGCACCCGACCAGAACCAACGGAAGTCGACAAAGATCGGCGACAACAGCCAGAACACCGCTGCCATCGACGCCACCGAAAGAAATGTGCCGGTCAGTTCGTCCGTGTCATCCAGCCCCTTGTTCTGGATATGCATGTTCAGCCCGAACACACAGGCGGCGGCAAGGGCAAACAGGACCGAAGGCAACAGCAAAATGTTTATCCCAATGTCGGCAAAGGGCAAAATGCCCTGCGATACCATGACCTTCCCCGGTTTGCCCCTGTCCGTCAACACAGGATGAACCGGGGCCATGCCCGACACGACCCCGCCGGGCCTAAGATGATTAACCGCATTGCCCCCTGATCGCCAAGCCAGTATCCTTGCCCTATGGCCGATACCCGCAACACCTTTGTCACCATTGCCCCGGACAGCACCGCCGTTCGGGCCGGGTTCAGGCCGGCGACACGGCCGACACTCCACGAAATTCAGCACCGTTTGCTGACCGAGCGGCCCTATCATTACACGCATGAAACCCTGTGCGTGGCCGTCCGTCTGGTGCGCGAGGGGCGCGCGGATGCGGATGGGGATGAACGCGCGGCCCTTCAGGCCGAGATGTTTCGCAAAGGGCAACCCTGCTTGCGGGCGTCGGCGCTGACCAAATCCTATGGGTACGGCGCGCATTATGACCCGGAGGGGCGGATCGCGCTTTATCCTGTGGACAGCGATGAATACCGGGCTTTTGCCGCCGATCCGTCCATCCAGAACACCCCCGCGATGCGCAGCCGAAAACAGCCGACGTCGCGTCACGCGGCCAAGGTTTTTCCTTGAACCTGGCCGCCGCGGTCGCCACATTCAGCGGATTGTGTTTTCATGAGGCGCGCCGTGTCCCGCAAACTGCCGATTCTGTTCTTGTTCATCACCGTTGCGATTGACAGCATCGGGATCGGGATCGTCATGCCGGTGATGCCGGATTTGCTGATTGAGCTTGGCGCGCATGACCTGTCTTCCGCCGCCATCTGGGGCGGGGCCTTGGCCTCGGTCTTTGCAGTCATGCAATTTATGTTCGGGCCGACCATCGGCAATCTGTCCGACCGATACGGACGGCGGCCTGTCTTGCTGATCTCGCTTTTTGCGATGTCGCTGGACTATATCATCATGGGTTTTGCCAGCGCGCTTTGGGTTCTGGTCGTCGCACGAATCGTCGGGGGCATCACCTCGGCCACGCAATCCACCGCGAATGCCTATATCGCGGATATTTCCAGCGCCGATGAAAAAGCCCAGAACTTTGGCCTGATGGGGGCCGCCTTTGGGGTCGGGTTCATCATCGGCCCGATGATCGGCGGGATGCTGGGCACGGTGGACCCGCGCGCGCCGTTCTTTGCCGCGGCGGCTTTGGCAGCGGCCAATGCGGTTTTTGGCACGCTGATCCTGCCCGAGACCGTGACGGACGCAATCCGCCGCCCGTTTGAATGGAAACGCGCCAATCCGATCGGCAGCTTGCGGTATATCGGCCGCCTGCCCGGTCTGAAACGGCTGATGATCGTCTATTTCTTCTACAACATCGCCTTTTTCGTCTATCCCTCGGTCTGGGCTTATTACACCCAGGAACGGTTCGGATGGGACAGCACGATGGTTGGCGCGTCGCTGGCGGTGTTCGGTGTGTCCATGGCCATCGTTCAGGGCGGTCTGATCCGGTACATCGTGCCGAAACTGGGTGAGCATTACACGGTGATCGTTGGGTTTGCCTTCAACGTCGTGGCCTTTCTGGCCTATGCGCTGGCGACGGACGGCTGGCAGATCTTCGCCCTTGCTCCGTTCACGTCGCTTGGCGTGATCGCGGGCCCGGCGTTGCAAGGGATCATGTCGCGCACGGCACCGGACGACCAGCAGGGCGAATTGCAGGGATTGCTGACCTCGATTGCCGCCATCGGGGTGATCATCAGCCCGATGATGATGACCTGGACCTTCAGTTATTTCACCGGGGCCGGTGCCGCCTGGTATTTTCCGGGCGCGCCCTTTGTTTTGTCAGCCGTCCTCGTCGCGCTGTCGCTGGTGGTGTTTGCC
>JAURMY010000031.1 GCA_030830465.1 Alphaproteobacteria bacterium | reverse complement strand
GGTCAGGGTGCCTTCCTTCAGGTACATATCCAGAAGCGAGGTGATCTCAAGCTCGTTCCGGGCCGAGGGTTTCACCTGTTCCGCCTTTTGCGGCGCGGTTTCGTCCAGAAAATAAAGCCCGGTCACGGCAAAATTTGATGCGGGTCTGGCGGGTTTTTCGATGATCGAACGAACGGTGCCGTCCTTGTCGAAATCCACCACGCCATAGCGTTCCGGGTCAGCAACCTGATAGCCGAAAACGGTGCCGCCAGCGGCTTGATCATCGGCGCCTTTCAACAATTCCGGCAGGCCGTGGCCGAAAAAGATGTTGTCGCCCAGAACCATCGCCGAGGGACTGCCGGCCAGAAAATCCTTGGCCAGGATATAGGCCTGGGCCAAACCGTCGGGATTGGGTTGCTGGATATAGGTCAGGCTTAGGCCCCATTGGCAGCCATCGCCCAATAGGCGCTGATACTGGGGCTGATCCTCCACCGTTGTGATCACCGCTATGTCGCGGATGCCGGTCAACATCAGGGCCGACAGGGGGTAATAGATCATCGGCTTGTCATGGATCGGCAGCAACTGCTTTGAGACCCCCATCGTGATCGGATAAAGCCGGGTGCCGGACCCGCCGGCCAGAATGATGCCTTTACGCTGGGCCATGGGTGCTATCCTTCAGTTCTTTCAAGACATCCGCCAATCCCGCCTTCCAGTCCGGGCGGGCAATACCAAACCGTGCTGTCAGGCTATCGCAATTCAGGCGTGAGTTTTTCGGCCGCTCCGCCGCGACCGGATAGGCCGAGGAGGGTATATCCGAAACCGCCACCTTAAGACCGGACTGGCGGAAAATCTCGCGCGCAAAACCGGCCCATGTTGCATCGGGGGCGCCGGAAAAATGATAAAGTCCCGCCAAGTTTTCGTCCCGGACCATCGCGCCTGCCATGGTCAGCAGACAAGCGGCGATGGCGGCGGCCGGGGTCGGGCCGCCGGTCTGATCGGCGACAACCGTTAACGCATCCCTTTCGCGGCCCAGTCGCAGCATGGTTTTCACAAAGTTGTTGCCATGGGCCGAAAACACCCAACTGGTGCGCAAGATCGCGTTTTGGCCGCCGGCCGCCAGAATGCCCGCTTCGCCCAGCCGCTTTGTGCGCCCATAAACACTGACGGGCGCGGTTGCATCCTCCGGCTGCCAGGGGCGCGCGCCGCTGCCGTCAAACACATAGTCGGTGGAAATATGCAAAAACGGCACGCCTTTGGCTTTGGCGGCGCGGGCCATGGCCGCCGGTGCCTCGCCATTGATGACCTTGGCCGCATCGGCATCGCTTTCGGCCTTGTCCACGGCGGTATAGGCCGCCGCGTTGATGATCGCGCGCGCATCGGTCTTGCGAATGATTTCGGCGCAGGCACCGGGATCAGACAGATCCGCTGCCGCCCGGTCCAGACAATGCACATCCCCCAACCGCGCCAATTCTGTCGCCACCTGCCCGGTTTTGCCGAACACCAGAAAGGTCACGGTGCCACCCCCAGCCGGTTTCCCACGCCGTCGCGGTCTTGCAAGGCGCGCCACCAGGTTTCGTTTTCCAGAAACCAGCGAACCGTGCGGCGCAGGCCTTCCTCCAGCGTGACCGAAGGACGCCAGCCCAGTTCCGCGCGAATACGGGCCGGATCAATCGCATAGCGCATGTCATGGCCGGGCCGGTCGCGCACAAAGGTGATCAGGGTTTCGCGGGGCCGCTCGGACGGGCGCAATTCATCAATCATCCGGCAGATCATCCGCACCAGATCAATATTCCGCACCTCGTTTTCGCCGCCGATATTATAGGTTCTGCCGCTGTCACCATGCGCCAGAACGGTCAGCAGGGCGTCGGCGTGATCCTCGACATAAAGCCAGTCGCGGATATTTTCGCCAGTGCCGTATACCGGAATCGGCTGCCCGGCCAGCGCCTTCAGGATCACCACCGGGATCAGCTTTTCGGGAAAATGATAAGGGCCGTAATTGTTGGAACAGTTCGTCACCACCACCGGCAGGCCATAGGTTTCATGCCAGGCCCGGACCAGATGATCCGACGATGCCTTTGAGGCCGAATAGGGCGAGTTCGGCGCATAGGGCGTGGTTTCGGTGAACATGCCTTCGGGGCCGAGGCTGCCGTAAACCTCATCGGTCGAGATGTGGTGAAACCGGAACCCGGTCGGGCGGCCCTTGGCAATCCAATAGGCGCGGGCGGATTCAAGCATCTGATAGGTGCCCAGTATATTGGTGTTCAGAAACGCAGCCGGCCCGTCGATTGAGCGGTCAACATGGCTTTCGGCGGCAAGGTGCATCACCGCATCGGGCTGATGCTGATCGAAAATCGCGTTGATCGCGGCGGCGTCCTGAATATCGGCTTTTTCAAAAGCGTAACGCGGGCTGTCCGCCACCGGGGTCAGGTTTTCAAGACAGGCGGCATAGGTCAAGGCATCGACATTGATCACATTATGGCCGCGCGACACCGCCAGCCGCACAACCGCCGATCCGATGAACCCGGCGCCGCCGGTCACAAGGATTTTCATGGCTTCGGTCCGTACTGGAAGGGCGAGTCAAACTGTTTGAACGACGGCGCGGTCAAATCCTTTTCCGACAGCACGAACTGCCCCGGCGCAAAACCCCAGTCGATGCCGATATCCGCATCGTCAAACCGCACGGCCCCGTCACAGTCCTTGGCGTAATAGTCCGTGCATTTATACAAAACCTCGGTGTTGGCCTCCAGCGTCACAAAGCCGTGCAAAAACCCGACCGGGATCAGCAACTGCCGCCCGTTTTCCGCAGACAGTTCGACCCCGACCCATTCGCCATAACTGGGCGAGCCGCGCCGCACGTCCACGGCAACATCCAGAACGGAACCGCGCGCCACCCTGACCAGCTTGTCCTGCGGATGCGGCGGCGATTGGTAGTGCAGGCCGCGCACCGTGCCGGGTTTTGCCGAATAGGAATGATTGTCTTGCACAAAATTCAGATGCAGGCCCAGCGCCGCCAGCGTCTTCTGGTTCCAGACCTCAGAAAAGAAACCGCGATCATCGGAAAAACGGTTTGGGATCAGGATTTTGACGCCTTCAAGGCGGGTGTCTTCAATCTTCACGCGGGATCCGCCTGTTGCAATCGCTTTCAGCTTT
>JAURMY010000258.1 GCA_030830465.1 Alphaproteobacteria bacterium | reverse complement strand
CGCCGATCCATCTGCGCGACCTTTTGGATTTTCAGCCGCAGGCCAAACCGATTCCGCTGGAGGAGGTGGAAAGCATCACCTCGATTCGCAAACGGTTCGTGACGCCGGGCATGTCGCTGGGGGCGCTCAGCCCTGAGGCCCATAAAACCCTGAACGTCGCGATGAACCGGATCGGGGCAAAGTCCGACAGCGGCGAAGGCGGCGAGGACCCGGCGCATTTCGCGCCGGAACCAAATGGCGACAATCCCAGTGCCAAGATCAAACAGGTGGCCAGCGGGCGGTTTGGTGTCACCGCGGAATATCTGAACCATTGCGAGGAACTGGAAATCAAAGTCGCTCAGGGCGCCAAACCCGGCGAGGGCGGCCAGTTGCCCGGCATCAAGGTGACGGAACTGATCGCGCGGTTGCGGCATTCGACCAAGGGCGTCACCCTGATTTCGCCGCCGCCGCATCACGACATCTATTCCATCGAAGACCTGGCGCAATTGATCTATGATCTCAAGCAGATCAACCCCACAGCTAAGGTCACGGTGAAACTTGTTTCGGCCAGCGGCGTTGGCACGATCGCCGCCGGCGTGGCCAAGGCCAAGGCCGATGTGATCCTGATTTCCGGCCATAACGGCGGCACCGGGGCCAGCCCGGCGACCAGCATCAAATATGCCGGCCTGCCGTGGGAAATGGGCCTGACCGAGGCGCATCAGGTTCTGGCGATGAACAACCTGCGCGACCGCGTGACCCTGCGCACCGATGGCGGTTTGCGCACCGGGCGGGATATCGTGATTGCCGCGATGATGGGGGCCGAGGAATACGGCATCGGCACCGCCGCCCTGATCGCCATGGGCTGTATCATGGTGCGTCAATGCCAAAGCAACACCTGCCCGGTGGGCGTCTGTGTGCAGGATGAACGCCTGCGCAAGAAATTCACCGGCACGGCGGATAAAGTGGTTAACCTCATCACCTTTTACGCCCAGGAGGTACGGGAAATTCTGGCCAGCCTGGGGGCGCGTTCGATGGCCGAAGTGATCGGGCGGGCCGATTTGCTGACCCAGGTCAGCCGGGGTTCGGCGCATCTGGATGATCTCGATCTGAACCCGATGCTGATCACGGTCGATGAAGATCACTCAATCAAATATGACCGCAAAAAGGACCGGCAAGAGGTGATTGACACGCTGGATGCCGCGATCGTCAAAGATGCCGGACCGTTCTTTAAGGACGGGGAAAAGATGCAACTGCAATATGCTGTGCAGAACACCGACCGGACCATCGGCACAAGGGCCAGCAGCCATATCGTGAAACGCTTTGGAATGCGCAACAGCCTGCAGGAAGATCACCTGACGATCAAATTGACCGGCTCGGCAGGCCAATCGCTTGGCGCATTTGCGGCGCCGGGGATCAAGCTGGAAGTGTCGGGCGACGCCAATGACTATGTCGGCAAAGGCCTGTCCGGCGGCATGATCGTGGTGCGGCCGCCGCTGGCCTCGCCCCTTGTCGCGGCGGAAAACACCATCATCGGCAACACGGTTCTCTATGGCGCGACCGCCGGCAAACTGTTTGCCAATGGCCGCGCGGGTGAGCGTTTCGCGGTGCGAAACTCTGGCGCAAGGGTGGTGGTCGAAGGCTGTGGATCGAACGGTTGCGAATACATGACCGGCGGTGTGGCCGTGATCCTGGGCAGCGTCGGGGCGAACTTTGGCGCCGGCATGACCGGCGGCATGGCCTATATCTATGATCCCGAGGGCACGGTCACCGATTACATCAACCCGGAATCCCTGGTGACGGGTCCGCTTGGCAATCCCCATTGGGAGGCCGAAGTTAAAGCGTTGGTTGAAGAGCACCTGAAAGAAACCTGCAGCCCCAAAGCGCGCGATATTCTGCAACATTGGGACGAAGAAAAGCTAAAGTTTCTGCAGGTTTGCCCGAAAGAGATGCTGCAACACCTCAAGTATCCTCTGACCGCGAAAAAGACCAAGAGCTGGTCGGCCTGATGCCATTTTGGGTTCCGGCAACGCGGGTGCCGGAACCTGAAAATTCATTGATGGGCGATTGAGCCAGGCGGGAAGCCGTTCAAGTGACTTTCCCGAATCCGGTTTCTTCGGTATAGAGTGCCTGTGGCGACAAAACGTAGAACAACGCGAAAAAAATTACCGAAAAAGCGCGCTGTCTCTGCCGCTTTGGGTTGGCGCGTGCCGTCTTGGCGGCGGGTCGTTCGCACCATTGCACAGGTGTTTTTGTGGTGGTTCGTGTTTCAGTTGGCGCTGGTCTTTCTGTTTGCTTTTGTGAACCCGCCCACCAATTTTTACATGGCCAGCGAAAGCTGGCGGTTGGGCGGGGTCAGGCAGGACTGGGTGGCGATCGAAGATATGTCGCCCGACATGCCCCGCGCCGTGGTTGCCGCTGAGGACGCGGATTTCTGTAATCATTGGGGGTTTGACCTGACCGCGATCCGGGCGGTTGTGAACAGCAATTCCAAACGGGTGCGCGGGGCCTCAACCATTTCCCAGCAGGTCGCCAAAAACGTGTTTCTGTGGCCGAACCGCAGTTGGGTGCGCAAGCTGTTTGAGGCTGAAACAACGGTGTTGATTGAACTCGTCTGGTCAAAACGGCGGATCGTTGAAGTCTATCTGAATGTCGCTGAATTTGACGAAGGGGTTTTTGGCGTCGGGGCCGCGGCGCCCTATTATTTTGGGGTTTCCGCCAAAGATCTGTCGCTGACCCAGGCGGCCAGATTGGCGGCGATTTTGCCCAATCCCAAGAAATGGTCGGCCAGCAAACCAAATGGCAGCACCCTGCGCCGGTCCAAGGCAATCATGTCCGGGGCGGAAACCATTGCGGCAGACGGGCGCGACGCGTGTTTCAGCAGTTGAATTGCCGCCCCAATAGAGGCAAATAGTGTCGATCAATAAGAAGAACGAGCATCCTTAAATGCACCGCCTTTATCACGTTCCCCTGTCGCCGTTTTGCCGCAAGGTCAGGCTGGTTCTGGCCGAGAAAAAGATTGAGGTCGAACTGGTCGAGGAAAGGTATTGGGAGGGCCGCAAGGATTTCCTGCTGATGAATCCCGCCGGGATGGTGCCGGTTCTGAAGGCCGATGGCCTGACCCTGAGCGAAAGCAGCGCGATCTGTGAGTATCTGGAAGAGGTCAATCCCGAACCGCCATTGATGCCGAAAACCCCGGGCGAAAGGGCCGAGGTGCGGCGGCTGAACTTCTGGTTTGATGACAAGTTCCACCGCGAAGTGACGGCGAACCTGTTATATGAGCGGGTGAACAAGAAGATCACCCAATCCGGTTATCCCGACAGCAAGAACGTCAAGGCGGGTGCCAAGAACATCAAGTTCCACATTGATTATCTGGGCTATCTTTTGGAGCGGCGGCGCTGGCTGGCGGGGGAAACCCTGACCTTGGCAGATTTCTCGGCAGCGGCGCATTTGTCTTGTCTTGATTACATCCGCGACGTGGACTGGAACCGCAATTCGACCGTCAAGGAATGGTATGCCACGCTGAAATCCCGCCCGGCCTTCCGGTCGTTGCTGGCCGATAATGTGCCGGGATTTCCGCAGCCGCCGCATTACGCGGATCTGGATTTTTGACAGACCTCAAGACGCGATTGCGCGAACAGGCGCTGCGCGAAGGGTTCAGCGAAATGCGGGTTTGCCGGCCCGGTGATATTCCCAGTGCAGCCGGTCGGTTGGCGGAATTTGTCGGGCAGGGGCGGCACGGGACGATGGGCTGGATGGCCGAGCGGATGGGATGGCGCGGCGATCCCGCCGCCCTGTGGCCCGAGGCGCGTTCCGTGATCATGCTGGCCGAGAATTACGGCCCCTCGCACGACCCAATGGCGGTGCTTTCGCACAAGGACCGGGGCGCCATTTCGGTCTATGCCCAGAACCGCGATTATCATGATCTGGTGAAAAAACGCCTGAAACGGCTGGGTCGGTGGCTGATCGCGCAAGAGGTGTCGGCAGAGATCAAGGTTTTCGTTGATACGGCGCCGGTGATGGAAAAGCCGCTGGCGCAAGCGGCCGGGTTGGGCTGGCAGGGCAAGCACACCAATCTGGTCAGCCGGGAATTGGGCAGCTGGTTCTTTCTGGGGGCGATCTTTACCACGGTTGAACTGTCGCCGGATGCGGCAGAAGTGGATCACTGCGGGTCGTGCCGGAACTGTCTGGATATTTGTCCGACCGCCGCTTTTCCCGCGCCTTATCAACTGGATGCAAGGCGGTGCATTTCCTATCTGACGATTGAACATGACGGACCGGTGGATCCGGCGTTGCGCCCCTTGCTTGGCAACCGGATTTATGGCTGTGACGACTGTCTGGCGGTCTGTCCCTGGAACAAATTCGCGGCTGTGGCATCTGAAATCGGCTATCACCCAAGGCCCGAATTGACCGCGCCGTCGCTGGCCCATCTGGCGGGACTGGATGATGCGGCATTTCGGGCATTGTTCAGCAAATCGCCGGTCAAGCGCATTGGCCGCAACCGATTTGTGCGCAACGTGCTTTACGCTGTGGGCAACTCTGGCGATGTTGATTTGCTGGCGGTGGCAACCGCATTGCAGGCTGATGCAGATGCTGCTGTCCGGGATGCGGCGGACTGGGCTGTGGCGCAATTGAAGGGGACGCGATGAACAAGACAATGCTGGTGTTTGGCCACGGATATTCCGCGATGGCTTTGTCCAGACGGCTGATCCCCGAAGGGTGGCGGGTTATCGGCACGACCCGGCGGCAGGAGCGGCTGGCGGCACTGGAAGCCATCGGCGTTGAAGGCGTGGTCTGGCCGGGTGCGGATATGGAATCCTATCTGCAGGCGGCGACCCATATCCTGTTATCCGCCGCCCCGGAAGAGACGGGCGATCCGGTCCTGAACGCGCTGGGCGAGGACATCGCGGCCCTGGGTGCGGATATTGAATGGTTGGGCTATCTTTCAACGACAGCAGTCTATGGCGACCATCAGGGTGGCTGGGTCGATGAGGAAACGCCGCTGACACCGGCCACCCGTCGCGGACGCTGGCGGGTTGAGGCCGAGCGGGACTGGACGGTTCTAAGCAGCAGCGCCGGATTGCCCCTGCATATTTTCCGCCTTGCCGGTATTTACGGCCCCGGTCGCGGGCCGTTTGCCAAGGTGCGCGCGGGAACGGCCCGGCGAATCATCAAACCCGGACAGGTGTTCAGCCGAATTCATGTGGAAGACATCGCTTCGGTTTTGCACGCCTCGATCCGCCAACCCTGTGACGGGGCGGTGTATAACCTGTGCGATGATCTTGCGGCCCCGCCGGAAGACGTGATCGGACTGGCCGCGCGCCTGTTGGGGCTGCCTGAACCGGAAGCGGTTGATTTTGAGAAAGCGGAGCTGTCGCCGATGGCGCGCAGTTTTTATGCCGAATCAAAGCGGGTGCGCAACGACCGGATCAAACAGGAATTGGGGGTCACGCTTGCCTATCCGACCTATCGCGATGGGCTGGCGGCCCTGTTGGCGCTGGAAACCGATTCGGCAAAATAAAAGGCAGTGGGCGAACCCACTGCCTTTCGAAAACTCTGTATCGAGCTTACGCCAGAGCGGCCCACAGAACCAGCAGAACGATCAGCGGAACAAGCACGCCACCGCCCGAAGACGAGGAAGCTTTTTCAGTCATTACGACCGGCTCCATTACGGGAGCTGTGTAACCACCGGCGAATGCCGAAGATGCTGCAAGCGACAGAGCGGCTGCGAGAGCGATTGATTTCATTGTATCCTCCAAAAAT
>JAURMY010000257.1 GCA_030830465.1 Alphaproteobacteria bacterium | reverse complement strand
GCGATCCTGCCGACTGCCGAAACCGCGTCGGTCAGCTGGCGGGATTATGGCGATGTGGTGTTGTGCGACAGCCATGAGGAAATGCTGCAGGTCGCCAATGACATGGCCTATGAACATGTTCAGGTGATGACCGATCGCGACGACTGGTATTTGCAAAACATGGCCAGCTATGGCGCCCTGTTTCTTGGGCCGCGAACGAATGTCGCCAATGGCGACAAGGTTATCGGCACCAACCACACCCTGCCGACCAAAAAAGCGGGGCGTTATACGGGCGGGCTTTGGGTCGGAAAGTTCCTGAAGACACACTCTTATCAGAAGATTACCACCGACGAAGCGGCGGCGGCCATGGGCGAATACGGCTCGCGCCTGTGCATGCTGGAAGGGTTTGTCGGCCATGCCGAACAATGCAACATCCGGGTGCGCCGCTATGGTGGCAAGAATGTGCCCTACGGCCAAGCGGCGGAATGAGGCGGGACAGGGGCGAAAGGGATGCAAAACGCAGCGTTGAAATCGGCACTTTCGCCTTTCCGCCGGGCCGCGTATTCGGCCGATCCGGTGGGTTTGCGCAAGGCTGTGGAGTCGCTGTTTGCGCCTCAGGCGGCCCTTCGTTTGTGCCATCCCTTTGGCGACCTGACCGGCCCTGACGCCCTGTTCAACACCGCCTTTGACCCGCTCTTGCGCGCCATGCCCGATCTTGAGCGCCGTGATATGATCCTGGTGGCCGGGACCACCCCGGAGGGGCAGGATTGGGTTGGAACGATGGGCAATTATGTCGGCACATTCCTGGCCCCCTTTCTTGATATTCCGCCGACCGGGCATCTTGCCCATATGCGCTATCACGAGTTTTTCCGGCTTGTGGACGGCAAGGTTGTCGAAATGCAGGCGATCTGGGACATCCCGGAACTGATGATGCAAGCCAATGCCTGGCCGATGGCCCCGCAACTGGGCGCATTCCTGTGCACGCCCGGCCCGGCAACCGGGGACGGCCTGACGGTGACCGGCGACGGGTCAAAGCCGATGGCCCATGTCATCGACATGCTGACCGACATGTGCCGCCATCCCGCGCAGGGCGGGCCGCAGATCATGAAACTCGATAAGTATTGGCATCCCCGGTTCAACTGGTACGGCCCTGCCGGTATCGGCACGGCGCGCGGCATCGCGGGATTTCGGCATTGGCACCAAATCCCGTTCCTGAGCGCCATGCCCGACCGCAAGCTTGACGCGATGGGCGATCTGCAATCGCACTGGGTCGCCGAAGGGGCCTATGTGTGCGAAACCGGCTGGCCGAACATGCGCCTGACCCTGACCGATGACGGCTGGCTGGGGATCGCGCCTGCCGGAAAAGAGGTTCTGTTGCGCAGCCTTGATTTCTGGCGCGTGGAAGATGGTTTGATCCGCGAAAACTGGGTGCTGGTGGATCTTCTGGATCTGTTCCGTCAGGTCGGGGTTGATGTGCTGGCCCGCCTGCGCGCGTTCAACAAGGCGCGGGTGATCGGCCGGGTGGATCTGCCGAATCCGATGGGGCCGGCCACATGAGCGTTGAAAAGGTCACCTCCGCCGATGTCGCGCGCCTTGCCGGGGTCAGCCAGTCCGCCGTCAGCCGTGTGTTCACGCCCGGTGCCTCTGCCTCAAAGTCAACCGCAGCCAAGGTCAGAAGGGCCGCTGCCCAACTGGGATACCGCCCTAATATTCTGGCCCGCGCGATGGTCTCGGGCCGGACCCGGATCATTGGTCTGGTCGTTGCTTATCTTGACAACTACTTTTACCCGGATGCGCTGGAAAGATTGTCAAACGCGCTTCAGGCCAAGGGTTATCACGTGTTGATGTTCATGGCCTCGCAGACCGCCGGCAATATCGACGATGTGGTTGAGGAAATCCTTGATTATCAGGTCGACGGGATCATCGCCGCCTCGGTTGCGATGTCTTCAAACCTTGCCCAGCGCTGCCGGGCGGCGGGCGTGCCGATCGTCTTGTTCAACCGCTCGCAACTGGGTGAAGAACTGGCGACTGTCACCTCTGACAACTTTGGTGGCGGTGCCAAGGTCGCCGAGTTTCTGCTGGCCGGCGATCACCAAAGGTTCGGCTATATCGCCGGCTGGGAGGGCGCCTCGACCCAACGCGACCGCGAAGCCGGGTTTGTTGCGACCCTGGCGAAAGCCGGAAAAGCCCTGCACGCCCGAGACGTTGGCAATTTCAAGATGGACGAGGCCCGCGAGGCGGCACGCCGCATGTTCCGCGATCCGGACAACCGCCCGGACGCCCTGTTTGTGGCCAATGACCACATGGCCTTTGCCGTCATGGATGTCATCCGCAGTGAATACGGTCTTCGGATCCCCGAGGACGTTTCCGTCGTCGGCTATGACGATGTTCCGCCCTCCAGCTGGGCGGGTTATAACCTGACGACGATCCGGCAGCGCGCAAATGTCATGGTGGCGGAAACCGTCGATATCCTGCTTGAACAAATCGAAACTCCGGGGGCCCGCCCCCGCGCCGTCGCTGTCGACGCACCCTTTGTGCTGCGCGGTTCGGCCAGAATTCCGAAAGGATGGACATCATGAAGGGGTTTTCAAACCGGTGGAAGGATTTCCCGGATTATATCATCGGTATCACCCGGGAAATCTGGGAAGACCGCGGGATCGGGACGCTCAACCACTATTACGCCCCGAACGTCGTTGTGCGCTCGCCCATGGGGATCGTCACCGGCAACAAGACGGTG
>JAURMY010000256.1 GCA_030830465.1 Alphaproteobacteria bacterium | reverse complement strand
TGTGGCCCTGTTGCAGGAAATCAAGTCCGTTGATGAAAACTTCCCGCGTGACGTCTTTGAAGACATGGGGTTCAACGTCCAGACCCATGGTCAGAAATCCTTCAACGGCGTTGCGATCCTGTCAAAACTGCCGCTTGAGGACGTGACCCGGGGCCTGCCGGGCGATGATGCCGACGAACAGGCCCGCTGGATCGAAGCGACCGTGATGGGCGACAGGCCGGTGCGGGTCTGCGGACTGTATCTGCCCAATGGCAACCCGGTGCCGGGGCCGAAATATGACTATAAGCTGACCTGGATGGAACGCCTGCGGGCGCGGGCCGTCGCGTTATTGGCGACTGAAGAGGCGTTTCTGATGGCGGGCGATTACAACATCATCCCGCAGGAAGAAGACGCGCATGACCCGGACAAATGGCGGGGCGACGCGCTGTTTCTGCCGGAAAGCCGCGCCGCTTATCAACGTATCCTGAACCTGGGCTTCACCGAAGCCTTCCGCGCCACCAATCAGGCCCCTTTGAACTATACGTTCTGGGATTTTCAGGCCGGGGCATGGAACAAGAACGACGGTATCCGCATTGACCACTTTCTGCTCAGCCCGCAATGCGCCGATTTGTTGAAGGATTGCCAGATCGACCGCCACATGCGGGGCCGCGAAAAACCATCCGATCACGTGCCGATCTGGGTCGAGCTGGCCGCCTGAGGCAGTGCAGCCGGCCGTGGCGGGCTAACCTTTGGTCACGTCGTGGCCATAAAGCCAGTTATAGCGCGACTGCATCAGGCTGCCGCCGAACCGATCCACCAAACGCAACCCCTGATGCGCGATAAACCGCATCGGTTTTGAGCCAAGGTGATAGATCCGCGCATTCCTGCCGGAGGCTTTCACGATCCGGCGCACCCGTTTGACGCGCCGCGCGCGATAGGCGGCAAAGGCCTCGATGCTGCCCTCGTGGCGGTCCATTTCTTCGGCCAGAACCCAGGCGTCTTCAATCGCCATATTGGCCCCCTGCGCCAGAAACGGCAGCGTCGGATGGCAGGCATCCCCCATGATCGCGGTGCCGCCCTGCGACCAGGTTTCTGCAACCGGATGGGAAAACAGGCCCCAAAGATGCACATTTTCAATCAGCGTCAGCAGTTTGCGCACTTCCGGGGCAAAACCGGAAAAGGCGGCGCGCAGATTGTCGGGATCATCCATGTGGTGCCAGCCCTCGGCGGCCCAGGTTTCGCGTTTCTCGACCGCAACGATGTTGATCATCCGGCCATTGCGCAAAGGATAGGTCACCAGATGCCGCCCCGGCCCCATATAGACGGTCGCCACCGATGGCAGGTCATAGGCCGGCAGATAAGCCGACTCGACCGTCGCGCGCCAGGCGACCTGGCCGGTAAATTCCGGTTTCTTGATCGTGTTCAAGGACTGCCGCGTCAGCGACCGTATCCCATCCGCCCCGATCAGGAATTTCGTGTTGCGCTGCGGCCCGTCCCGCATCGGCAGGGTCGCCTGATCAAAGCCGATCGCAACGCCGGTCACCTGCTTGCCAAACAGCAGTGAAACCCCGTGCCGCTTGGCCGAGGCCGCCAGCATATGAATCAAATCCGCGCGATGAACCAGCAGATAGGGGCTGTGGTTGGCATGGGTGGGCATTGAAAGATCAAGCCGCATCAAGCGTTTGGCCGACCGGTGATCGCGCAGTTCGACCGCTTCCAGGGGCTGGCCGACCTTGCGCAGGCGCGACCCGAGGTCAAGGGCCTCAAACACCGCCGATCCGTTCGGGGTGATCTGAATGCCGGCCCCGACTTCGGCCAGCTCTTCGGCCTGTTCCAGCACCGTCACCCGCGCGCCGCGCCGGGCCAAGGCAATCGCGGCGGTCAGCCCGCCGATGCCCGCGCCCAAAATGGTGATGCTTTTGCCTTTGACTGCCATGCCCGACCTTTAAACGCAAAACACCGGAGCCGTGAAGCCCCGGTGTGCGATTGTCTGCGTTTCCGTCGCCTTATTCGTCGCGATGGACCTTTTCCTTGCGCTCATGACGTTCCTGCGCCTCAAGGCTGAGGGTTGCAATCGGGCGGGCGTCCAGCCGCTTGAGGCTGATCGGCTCACCGGTCTCTTCGCAGTACCCGTAAGTGCCGTCATCAATCCGGCGCAAAGCCGCGTCGATTTTGCTGACCAGTTTGCGCTGGCGGTCGCGGGTGCGCAATTCCAGCGCCCGGTCGGTTTCTTCCGAAGCGCGGTCGGCCACGTCGGGAATATTGCGGGTGCCCGCCTGCATCCCTTCGATCGTGTCGCGGTTGCCTTCCAGAATGCTGTCTTTCCAGTCATTCAGCTTGCGCCGGAAATATTCCATCTGGCGCTCGTTCATAAAGGGCTCGTCTTCGGTCGGTTGATAGTCTTTGTCCAAAACCATTGCCACTTTCACGTGCGCCTCCCCAGGTCTTCGTGTCATTGCGACTCACCAGAGAGAACAAGGCCTCGATCCGGTCGTCTTTCGCGCCCCGCATACAGAATGCCGCACAGTTTGTCACCCCGCGATTTGTTGATCTTGAAGCTTCGTGAACACCTGATAGGATCGCCGGGATCAAAAACGCTAGGGGCTTACAGGGACTATGAAATTTACCGGCACTGAAACTTATGTATCAACCGACGATTTGACTGTTGCCGTAAACGCATCAATCACCTTGGAACGGCCATTATTGGTGAAAGGCGAGCCGGGGACCGGCAAGACCGAACTGGCCCGACAGGTGGCCGAAAGCCTGGGTTTGCCCATTCTGGAATGGAACGTGAAATCCACCACCAAGGCCCAGCAGGGGCTTTACGAATATGATGCGGTCAGCCGCCTGCGCGACAGCCAACTGGGCGAAGAGCGGGTACATGACGTGCGCAACTACATCAAGAAAGGCAAGCTGTGGCAGGCCTTTGAAGCCGAGCAGAAAGTCGTTCTGCTGATCGACGAAATCGACAAGGCCGATATCGAGTTTCCCAACGACCTGTTGCAGGAACTCGACCGGATGGAGTTTTTTGTCTACGAGACCGGCGAAACCGTCAGCGCGAAAATCCGCCCGATCGTCATCATCACGTCCAACAACGAAAAGGAATTGCCCGACGCGTTCCTGCGCCGGTGTTTCTTTCACTATATCCGGTTTCCCGATCAGGACACGCTGCGCCAGATCATCGAGGTGCATCACCCCGGCATCAAGAAAGGGCTTGTGACCGAGGCGTTGACCCAGTTTTTCGCGATCCGCGAAACACCGGGGCTGAAGAAAAAACCGTCAACTTCCGAGGTTCTGGACTGGTTGAAGCTGCTTTTGGTCGAAGACCTGTCGCCCGATGACCTGAAACGCGATGGCAAAGACGCGCTTCCGAAACTGCACGGCGCGCTTTTGAAGAACGAGCAGGATGTGCATATGTTCGAGCGGCTGGCCTTCATGGCGCGGGGGCAAAGATAAGTCCCGGCGGCGACTGATTTTTTCCGCAATGCCCCAAAATAACCTTAAAGATTGCGTTTGGTTTGCGCATGTTCTGGGGTACACTGGAACCAGAGCCGGACAACCGGCCACGAGCAGCAAGGATCGGTCATGGCAAAGCTTATCATCCGTCCCGTGACGGCCCGCGACGAATCTGCATGGCGGCGGTTGTGGACCGGCTATTTGACCTATTACGAAACCACCGTCCCCGAAGCGGTCTATGCCAGTTCTTTTGCGCGCCTTCTGAAGGATGACAAACAGGAATTCCACGGATTGATTGCCGAGTTGGACGGCACCCCGGTCGGTCTGGTGCATTATCTGTTTCACCGGCATATGTGGCGGCTGGAAAACACCTGTTACCTGCAAGACCTCTATGCCGATCCCGAGGTGCGCGGCACCGGGGTCGGGCGCGCCTTGATCGAAGCGGTTTATCAGGCTGCCGATGCCGAAGGCTGTCCCTCGGTCTATTGGCTGACCCAGGATTTCAACTCCACCGCCCGCAAACTTTACGACCGGATCGGGAAACTTTCGCCTTTCATCCGCTACAACAGGGCGTAACCATGAACCGGACGATCCTTTCTGTTGCCGCTGTCCTTTGGTTGTCGGCCTGCGGGCAGAACCCGATTTCCGATCTTGTCACCCGGTCAGACCCCCTGCCCGACATGTTGCCGGCGATGAAAACCTTCGCGCCCGGTCCGCCCGACGCGGCGCTTGCCAAGTCCAACCACGACATCGCCCGCGATTTTCTGGAGCTGACCTTTCAACTTGAAAGCGGCAAGATCCTGAACCGGATGACACGGTTTGAAGGCCCGGTGACCGTGGCGCTGGCGGCCCGCCAAGGCCCGCAATTCGAGGCCGATCTGGCCGCCCTTCTGGCCCGGCTGCGCACCGAGGCCGGGCTTGATATCAGCCAATCGAAAACCGGCCAGCCTGCCAATATCGTTATTGAAACCCTGCCGCGCAAATCCCTGCACGCACTGGTGCCACAGGCCGCCTGTTTCGTGGTGCCGCGGGTGACAAGCTGGTCGGATTTCCGCAAGAACCGGCGGTCGGGCAAGCTCGATTGGTCAACGCTGGAAATGCGTGACCGCGCCACGGTTTTCATCCCCGATGACGTGTCACCACAAGAGGCCCGCG
>JAURMY010000255.1 GCA_030830465.1 Alphaproteobacteria bacterium | reverse complement strand
GCACCCGGCGTGACATGATCACACCCGCATCCTTCAAGCGCCGGATCCGCCGCCACATGGCCGGCTGGGACAGGCCCAGATCGCGCCCCAGGGCCCCTGCAGACCGCCGCGCATCCGCAACCAGCGCGCGCAGGATCTGCCGGTCGGTGTCATCCAGATCAATCACAGCGGCAGGCTTTCATCATTCTTGACGCTGGAAATCAGCATCAGCGCCTCGATATCCGCAATATGCGGCAGGGTCAGAATCCGGCTGCGATAAATCTGCTGGTAATGCGCCATATCCCGCGCCAGCACGTTCAGGCGCACATCGACCCGGCCCAGAAAGGTCTGGATTTCGTCCACTTCTGGGATCTCGCGCGCCGCGGCGATAAACAGATCAAAGGCGTTGGCATGGGTTTTGTCCAGCGTCACCCTGAGACTGACCTCCACAGCAAAGCCCAAAGCCCGCCAGTCGATCACTGCGCGGTATCCCTCGATCACCCCGTCGCGCTCAAGTCGGTCCAGCCGCCGCGCCAATGCCGCCGGTGCAAGCGCCGCCCGTTCAGCCAGTTCCGCGGTCGTCAGATCGCCCTCGGCCTGCACCTGCCGCAATATCCGGCGGTCCGTGTCGTCGATCATCTGCATGAATTATTCCTGTTTTGCTGTTTTTGAGAATAACTTTATTTCTTTTTGGCGTAAATACTCAAAGAACATCCTCGCATCCCCCCTTGCGTCCGGCTATTTTGCGCCACAGACAAACCCAACCAAAGGACACTATCATGCGCGTTTATTATGACCGCGATTGCGACATCAACCTGATCAAGGACATGAAGGTCGCGATCCTTGGCTATGGCTCCCAGGGCCATGCCCATGCCCTCAATCTGCGCGACAGTGGCGCCAAAAATCTGGCCGTGGCCCTGCGCGAAGGTTCGCCCTCGGCGAAAAAGGCCGAAGGCGAAGGCCTCAAGGTTATGGGGATTGCCGAGGCGGCCAAATGGGCCGACCTGATCATGTTCACCATGCCCGATGAATTGCAGGCCGAAACCTACAAGAAATACGTGCATGACAACCTGCGCGAAGGGGCTGCGATTGCCTTTGCCCATGGTCTGAACGTGCATTTCGGCCTGATCGAACCCAAACCCGGCGTTGACGTGATCATGATGGCCCCCAAGGGCCCGGGCCACACCGTACGCGGCGAATTCACCAAAGGCGGCGGCGTGCCCTGCCTTGTGGCGGTACACAACAACGCGTCCGGCAAGGCGATGGAAATCGGTCTTTCGTATTGCTCGGCCATTGGCGGCGGACGTTCCGGTATCATCGAAACCAACTTCCGGCAGGAATGTGAAACCGATCTGTTCGGTGAACAGGCGGTGCTGTGCGGCGGTCTGGTCGAACTGATCCGCATGGGCTTTGAAACCCTGGTTGAAGCCGGCTATGAGCCGGAAATGGCTTATTTCGAATGCCTGCACGAAGTGAAACTGATCGTCGATCTGATCTATGAAGGCGGTATCGCCAACATGAACTATTCGATCTCCAACACGGCGGAATACGGCGAATATGTTTCTGGTCCGCGGGTCCTGCCTTACGCCGAAACCAAGGCGCGGATGAAGGCGATCCTGACCGACATCCAGACCGGCAAATTCGTGCGGGATTTCATGCAGGAAAACGCCGTCGGCCAGCCTTTCTTCAAGGCCACCCGCCGCATCAACGACGAACACCAGATCGAAAAGGTCGGCGAAACCCTGCGCGGCATGATGCCTTGGATTTCCAAAGGCAAAATGGTAGACAAGTCGCGGAACTAGAGCGTATTGCGTTTTACCTGAAACAAATTGCATCGCCTAACGCGTTGAAACCTTTGATTTCAGACAGCGTTTGGTGATGCAAGTTTAACGCAATTCGCTCCAGCGCGAAATGCTTTAAGCTTTCCGGGGCAACCCGAAACGCACCAAGACGCGCGGAACGGGAGATCTGCGCAAAGTGAAACGGCCCGGGGGAGGATCCGGGCCGTTTCTTTTTTCAACACCTGCGATGGGAGGAAAGCAGGCATCGAAATCTGTTCGGTCGCGCCGGCACCCTTTGATGCGGCACCAGAGCGTATCGCGTTTTACTTGACGCAAATTGCATCGCCTAACGGATTGAAATCTTTGATTTCAGGTAGCGTTTGGTGATTCAAGTTTAACGCAATGCGCTTTAAAATCGTTAGGGCACCTGTTTCAGCGCCTGTTCACGCGCAATCGCCCGCAGGCTGCACCCGCAGATGCCCAGATCGGACAATTCGCGCGGGCTGAGCGCTTCAAGCTCATCCAGCGTCGCCCGATAGACACGCATCCGCCGGGTTGTGATCCGGGCTTCTGCAATCTGACGTTCAACAAAGGCGCTCAGGCCGTTCAGCCAGGTTTCAAAAGCGCCGGTCTTGGTCGAGTCGATCATTGCCACGATCACTCTCCTTTTTCTCTGCATCGCAGCAATTATGCTGCAACGCAGTATGTGAATAATTTACCAAATGGTACAATAAACAATTTCGCATAGCTGCGTCCCGCTGAAGGAAAAGCTGCCCTGTGGTCAACCGCGCCGGGGGGATTTTGGTAAGCTATTGAAATAACTTAGAAAAACTTCTGAATCCCCGATGAACGCGCCGAAGAGGCCCAATATTTGACCACCCGGCTGCCGGTGTCAGGGCAAAACGCTGAATTTCAGGGCACCGGGAAAACGGCAGATGTGCCGCCCTTTGGGGTGAACCGGTCAACCGGCCTTTTTCATCGCGTTCACAATGCTGTCGATCACCGTGTTCAGCATGGCTTCGTCCTCGCTCTCGCCCATCACGCGCAGCACGGGTTCGGTGCCGGATTTGCGGATCAACAGGCGGCCATTGTCCTTCAGCTTTGCCTCGGCTTTGGCGATGACCGCCTTCACCACGTCATTCTGCATCGGGTCTTTGTCCGCCTCAAAACGGACGTTCTTCAGGATCTGTGGACAGGGTTCGAACACCTTGGTCAGGTCGCTGGCCTTTTTTTCGGTTTCCACCATGGCCGCCAGAAACTGCAGGCCGGCGATCAGGCCGTCGCCGGTTGTGGCGAAATCGGTCATCACGATATGGCCTGATTGTTCGCCGCCAAGGTTGAACCCACCGGCGCGCATCGCCTCGACGACATAACGGTCGCCCACATTGGTGCGACGCATCTTGATGTTTCGGGCGGCCAGATATTTTTCCAGCCCCAGATTGGACATCACCGTGGTTACCAGCGTGCCGCCGATCAGACGGCCTTCATGCGCCCAGCGACCGGCGATCAGCCCCATGATCTGGTCGCCATCGGCCACTTTGCCGGTCTCGTCGATAATCATCACCCGGTCCGCGTCGCCATCAAGACAAATCCCCAGATCGGCCTTGTGCTGTAACACGGTTTGCGCTGCCAGCGCGGTGTTGGTGGAACCGCAACCGTCATTGATGTTGAACCCGTTGGGCGAAACACCAATCGGGATCACCTCGGCCCCAAGTTCCCACAACACATCGGGCGCCGCGCGATAGGCCGCCCCGTTGGCGCAATCGACCACCACTTTCAGCCCGTTCAGACGGCCGCGGAATGGAAAGGTGGTTTTGGCATATTCCACATAGCGCCCCCGCCCGTCATCAATCCGGGTTGCGCGCCCGATATTGTCAGGCTGGCACAGTTCAATATCGCCGCGCAGGATCCGCTCGATTTCAATCTCGGCTTCGTCCGACAACTTGAACCCGTCGGGGCCGAAGAATTTGATTCCATTGTCATAATGCGGATTATGCGAGGCGGAGATCATCACCCCCAGATCGGCCCGCATCGAATGGGTCAACAGACCGATGGCCGGGGTCGGCACCGGGCCAACCAGAAACACGTTCATCCCGGTTGAGGTCAGCCCCGCCGTCAGCGCGTTTTCCAGCATATAGCCCGACCGGCGGGTGTCTTTGCCGATCACCACGCGGTGTTCTTCCTTGTCCTTGCGAAAATACCGCCCGACCGCCGAACCCAGCCGCATCGCCACCTCGGCGGTCATCGGATAGGTGTTGGCCTGCCCCCGCACGCCGTCCGTGCCAAAAAGGTTCCGCTTCATGCTCGTGCCTTTGCTGTTATGTCGTCAGCGCGCAGCCTGCCAAAGGGCCAGGGCCTGCTTTGTCTCGCGTATATCATGAACCCGCAGAATATGAACACCCTGTCGCACGGCTTCCAGCGCCAGCGCGATCGATCCGGGTGCGCGGCGGTCCGCTTGCGGCTCACCGCCGATCGTGCCGATGAATTTCTTGCGCGAAACCCCCAGCAAAACGGCGCAACCCAGGCCGTGAAACAGGCTGAGGCCGCGGATCAACGCCAGATTATGGCTGTTCTTTTTGCCAAATCCGATGCCCGGATCCACCGCGATCCGGTCCCGCGCAATGCCTGCCGCCACGCAGGTTTCGACCCGGTCGTGCAAATAGTCATAAACATCCAGTAAAACATCGTCATAGCGGGGATCATCCTGCATGGTCTTGGGATCACCGCTGGCATGCATCAGGCACACGGCGGCACCGCTGGACTTCACCAGTTCAAGCATCGCGGGATCATAGGTCAGGGCCGAGACATCATTGATCAGAACCGCCCCCGCCGCCAAAGCCGCCTGCGCCACGGCGGCCTTTCTGGTATCGACCGATAAAACAGCGCTGTGTTCGCGGGTCAGGGCGGCAAGAACCGGCTGTGTTCGGCCTGTTTCCGTTGCAATATCAACGGCATCAGAGCCAGGCCGGGTGGATTCCCCGCCGACATCCACAATATCGCAACCCTGTGTGATCAAGGTTTCGGCATGATCCAGCGCTGCGGCTGTCGCGTTAAAGCGCCCGCCGTCGGAAAAACTGTCGGGCGTGGTGTTCAGAATGCCCATCAGCCTGGGCCGGTCCAGTGTCAGCCCGCACAGCGGCGCGCGGGCGGCGGTAAGCGTGGACAAGTGTTGCGCCGGAACATCCCCGGCGGCGATCAAATCAGGCGCCTGCCCGCGCTGCAAGCGTTCGGCCATGTTGAACCATGTCGGGCCGCCCGCCAGCCTGAAGGCATCCGCAGGCATGGCGGCGTCAGTTTGCGCAAGCGGACGATAGTAAACGCGCGCATCCGGCATGATTACAAATCGACGGGGCGCAAAACCGGCCGCGCATGAACAGCCGTTTGTGGCAGATCGCTGCGCCCGGCGACTGCCAGAACCTCGGCTGAAAACTCGGCGGCGAACCACAGGGCCAGCCCCAAAGGTGTGGTTTCGCTGGTCTTGTGGCCTTCGGCGGCGTCCAGCACCAGTTTGGACGGGGCCCAGACCGACAACTGGTCGTGCTTCATCGCCCAGTCAAGCTCGGTCCGGCTGTTGACCACGACACAGCGCTTGTCCTTGCCGGCCAGAACCCAGGCATTCTGCTCAATGCTCAGCAATGCGATGCGGCGGTTCGCGGCGGCAACCTGTGCGACCGGCGTGGTTTCGCGGGTCTGTTCGACGCAAATGATCGCAGGCAAGGCATGATCGCTGATCGCGTCAAGCCAGGCCGCCAGTTGATCGGAATAAAGAACCTCGTTCGGCAGGAAGACCACCAGCGGATGCAGCACCTGACGCTCGGCCCGGGGCTTTTCCGCCACCTGCCTGACAATATTGCTGCCCTCGACCCGGCTGCGGGCGATTTCCACCCCAAGCGTCCCCGGAATCCGGTCCAGTTTTTCGATCCGCACAAAGACCCGTACCGCCTTGGGGTTGTCCAGAACCCTTTCCGCGATCCGTTCCGCCAATGTTTCCAACAGGTTGATACGCTCAGCCGACAATTGTGCGTCAATCGCTTCGGTGATTGTGTCATAGGACAGAACCTTGTCCACATCATCCGATTGCGCCGCCGCATTGCGTGACACTTCCAAAACGACATTAAAGCGGATCCGTTGGCGCACACCACGTTCGGCCTGAAAGGCGCCGATTTCCACGTCGCGGGTATAGTCACGCACGGAAATCCGGTCCAGAGGGTCGCCGTTCCCGGTTGCCAAAGACCGGATATGCGGCAATTCAAATGCCAAGCTGGTTTCGTCCATGATCTGGCCTTTCCTGCCGTCGCATCATTCGCCATTGGCGCAATTATAGGGCATTGCGCCACGGAACAAGGCGCGATTCCGACGCATGCCGGTGCAAAACGCACGCGGACGGGCCGTTCGCCGCATCCCGTCAGGCGGCGTTTCCGGGCTCAGTTTGAAGAATATTCGCGGTTGTCGCGATAAAAGATATGTTCGCCGATTTCGGCGGTTTGCTCAAACGAGCGGGACCAGCTGGGGCGCACTGCCGTCGTGTGATAATAGGTGGCGCCCTTGGTCAGGATCCGGGGCTCGCCGTCCAGCATCAAACGGGCGATCTTGCCCGCCTGTTCATATGCTTGCGGTTCGGAAATCGTCTCGGCCCGGCCATCGCAATTGTACGAAAACTGGCAGTTGTTGATGCCCCGCTCTGTGCCTTGATGCACAACCCGGCACACCGAGGTCGGAAACGCGCTTGATTCCGTGCGGTTCAGGATCACTTCGGCGACCGCGAACTGGCCTTTCACGCTCTCGCCCCGGGCCTCAAAATAGAGCGCCTCGGACAGGCACTGCCACTCCGGGCCACCATGCGCCCGCGGCATCAGGGCCAGCGCGTTTTCGGAATAGCGGAAATTATCGACCAGATCACCATTGCGCCGCCCAAACAGCCAACCCCGTTTCACGAAATTTGGCTTGGCCGCGGCGAGTTCTGACAAGCGGTCGGTCGGCACGCGCCGCAACGCCGAGATTTCCTGCCCCAGCATTGTGACAATCTGCGCATTAACATCCTGTCCTAAAGTGTTGGAACTGCTGACATAAACATCCGCAGCCGCCGCAGGAGCGACAGTCAGAAAGATCGTCAAGATCGTCGATAAAGCCTGAGAAACCCTCATCAGCCCCGCCTCGAAAATACCGTTTTCCCAGCCCTACAGGCATCTGGAATACAGAGTCTGGACCGGAATAGATAGGTTTTTGGAAATGTCCAGAGTGGATTTGTGACAATCCGGCAACAAATTGTTATTAATTTTGGCGCCAATGCCGGTTATTGACTGGTCAGTCAATAACCGCGAAACCCGTTAAATTCCATATATTTAGTAGGTGATGCTCATTTACCCGCTAAATCTTCGCCATTTTTCATCAAAGCCCGCATGGCTGACTGGGCCGCCGCCAACCGTGCCACCGGCACCCTGAACGGCGAACACGAGACGTAATTCAGCCCCGCCTCGCGGCTGAAATCAATCGAAGCGGGGTCGCCGCCATGCTCGCCACAGACCGACAACACCAGATCAGGGTTGGTGCGCCGCCCCCGTTCAGAGGCCAGAAGAATCAGTTCCCCCACCCCGTCAATATCCAGCGTGTGAAACGGGTCTTCCGGAAAGACATTCAGGTTGACATAGGCGCTCATGAAGCGGCCCGCGTCGTCACGGCTAAGGCCATAGGCCATCTGCGTCAGGTCGTTCGTACCAAAGCTGAGAAAGGCCGAACTGGCCGCCAGTTCCCCGGCCCGCAAAGCCGCGCGCGGGGTTTCAACCATCGCGCCCAGGCGATAGGTGAAGGCAATGCCGGTTTCGTTCTGTACCGCGGTCGCCACCGTATCAATATGGGTCTTGACCAGTTCGACCTCGCGGTAGGCCGAAACCAGCGGGATCATGATTTCCGGCACCACCGCAGCGCCCTTGCGCGCCGTCGCAACCGCTGCTTCGAAAATCGCGCGCGCCTGCATTTCATAGATTTCCGGCAGGGTGATGCCCAGACGCACGCCGCGCATGCCCAGCATTGGGTTGAACTCGGCCAAACCCTCGGCGCGGGCGATCACCTGGCTGACAGGCAGGTCCATCGCCTCGGCCAGTTCCTGCATCGCCTCGCGGGAATGGGGCAAGAATTCGTGTAACGGCGGGTCCAGCAGTCGGATACAAAACGGTAAAACCTGCATGAATTTAAACAGTTCGGTGAAAACGCTGCGCTGCATCGGCAACAGACGGGCCCGGGCG
>JAURMY010000001.1 GCA_030830465.1 Alphaproteobacteria bacterium | reverse complement strand
GCTTGAGTTTCGTTTCCGACCGGGTACCACCAATGTCTTCGCGTAACTGTTTGAGCTCCTCCACCAGGTTGATCGTACGAAGCAACTCAAAAATTGCTTCTGCGCCCATCTTGGCCACAAATTCATCACCGAACTCTTCAACCGCGTCGAGATATTGCGCGTCGGTCAACAGGGTACCGCGTTCCATGGTGGTCATACCCTCATCGAGTACGACATAGGATTCAAAATAAAGAATACGCTCCAGATCACGCAGGGTCATATCCAGCATCAGGCCGATGCGGGACGGCAGCGATTTCAAAAACCAGATATGGGCAACGGGCGCTGCCAGTTCGATATGGCCCATCCGTTCCCGGCGGACCTTTTGCAGGGTGACTTCGACACCGCATTTTTCGCAGGTGACGCCGCGGTATTTCATCCGCTTATATTTGCCGCACAGGCATTCGTAATCCTTGATCGGGCCAAAGATACGGGCGCAGAACAGGCCGTCGCGTTCGGGTTTGAACGTGCGATAGTTGATGGTTTCCGGCTTTTTGATTTCGCCAAAGGACCATGACAAAATCCGCTCGGGCGACGCCAGCGAGATCTTGATTTCGTCAAATGATTTCGGTGCCTGTACCGGAGCGAAAGGGTTGTTCGTGATTTCCTGGTTCATTGTGAACTCCTAAAATTCGATCGTTGAGAAACGGCGGCAAACCCCGTCCCGCGTTGCCGCAGGACGGGTCGTTTCCGCCGTTACTCGTTTTCCGCGTCCAGCAGCTCGATGTTCAGACCGAGCGAACGGATTTCCTTGATCAGGACGTTGAATGATTCAGGGATACCTGCCTCGAAATTGTCCTCACCCTTGACGATGCTTTCATAGACCTTGGTGCGGCCCGCAACGTCGTCCGACTTGACCGTCAGCATTTCCTGCAGGGTATAGGCGGCGCCGTAAGCTTCCAGAGCCCAGACCTCCATTTCCCCGAAACGCTGACCGCCGAACTGTGCCTTGCCACCCAGCGGCTGCTGCGTGACCAGAGAGTACGGCCCGGTCGAACGGGCGTGGATCTTGTCGTCCACAAGGTGATGCAGTTTCAGCAGGTACTTGACCCCAACCGTCACCGGGCGGGCGAACTGTTCGCCGGTACGACCGTCAAACAGGATCGACTGACCCGAGGTGTTAAAGCCCGCTTTGGTCAAAGCGTCGTTCACGTCGCTTTCCTTGGCCCCGTCGAAAACCGGCGTGGCAATCGGAACGCCCGATGTCACGTTTTCGGCGGCTTCCAAGAACTCACCCTGCGACATCTCGGTGAACACCTCGTTATAAAGGTCTTCGCCGTAGGCGTGCTTCATGGTTTCCTGCACCGGTGTCAAATCGCCCGAGCGGCGGAATTCCTTGACCGCTTCGCCGATTGACTGGCCCAGACCGCGCGCGGCCCAGCCCATATGGGTTTCAAGGATTTGGCCCACGTTCATACGGCTGGGAACCCCCAGCGGGTTCAGACAGAAATCAACCGGGGTTCCGTCGGCCAGGAAGGGCATGTCCTCCTGCGGTACAACGCGGGAAATAACCCCCTTGTTGCCGTGACGGCCGGCCATCTTGTCGCCCGGTTGCAGCTTGCGCTTCACCGCGATGAAGACTTTGACCATCTTCATCACGCCCGGCATCAGGTCGTCGCCGCGGCGGACCTTTTCAACCTTGTCTTCAAACCGTGCATCCAACGCCCGCTTCTGGGCCTCGTATTGCGCGTTCAAAGCTTCGATTGCAGCGGCTTCCTTGTCGTCGCCCAGCGCCAGTTGCCACCACTGGCCACGGCTGAGGGTTTCCAGCAATTCCTCGGTGATGTCCGATTTCGGCTTGATGCCTTTCGGACCCTTCACCGCGACCTTGCCAAGGATCGCTGTTTTCAGACGGGCATAGATGTTGCGGTCCAGGATCGCCATTTCGTCGTCACGGTCGCGCGACAACTGTTCGACCTGTTCACGTTCGATCTGAAGCGCACGTTCGTCTTTTTCAACGCCGTGGCGGTTGAACACACGAACCTCAACCACCGTACCGTAATCTCCCGGCGGCAGGCGCAGCGAGGTGTCACGCACGTCGGATGCCTTTTCCCCAAAGATGGCGCGCAGAAGTTTTTCTTCCGGCGTCATCGGGCTTTCGCCCTTGGGGGTGATCTTGCCGACCAGAATATCCGCAGGCCCGACTTCGGCGCCGATATAAACGATCCCGGCTTCGTCGAGGTTGCGCAAGGCTTCCTCGCCAACGTTCGGGATGTCGCGGGTGATTTCTTCCGGCCCAAGCTTGGTGTCGCGGGCGGCAACTTCGAATTCTTCGATATGAATCGAGGTGAAAACGTCGTCCTTGACGATGCGTTCCGAGATCAGGATCGAGTCTTCGTAGTTGTAGCCCATCCAAGGCATGAACGCGACCAGCACGTTCTTGCCCAGCGCCAATTCGCCCAGATCGGTTGACGGGCCGTCGGCCACAACTTCACCGCGTGAAACCCGGTCGCCCACTTTCACCAACGGACGCTGATTGATGCAGGTGTTCTGGTTTGAACGCTGGAATTTGCGCAGACGATAGATGTCAACACCCGGATCGCCCGGTTCCAGATCGTCGGTGACGCGTACAACGATACGCATCGCGTCCACCTGGTCGATGATACCGCCACGGCGCGCCACGATCGCCGCGCCGGAATCCCGGGCCACAACCGATTCAATGCCGGTGCCCACATAGGGGGCCTCGGCCTTCAGCAGAGGCACCGCCTGACGCTGCATGTTCGAACCCATCAGCGCGCGGTTGGCGTCGTCGTTTTCAAGGAACGGAATCAGCGAGGCCGCAACCGACACCAACTGTTTCGGAGAAACGTCGATATAGTCGATGTTTTCCGGCGCGGTCAGCATGTATTCGCCCGACTGGCGGGTCGAGGCGAGGTCATTGACGAACCGCCCTTCGCTGTCCAGCTGCGCGTTGGCCTGCGCGATGGTGTGGCGCATTTCCTCGGTGGCCGACATATATTGCACTTCGTCGGTGACCTGGCTGTCCACCACCTTGCGGTAGGGGGTTTCGATGAAACCATAGCGGTTCACGCGGGCAAACGAGGCCAGCGAGTTGATCAGACCGATGTTCGGGCCTTCCGGTGTTTCAATCGGGCACATCCGGCCATAATGGGTCGGGTGAACGTCGCGCACTTCAAAGCCCGCACGTTCGCGGGTCAGACCGCCCGGCCCAAGGGCCGAAAGACGCCGCTTGTGCGTGACTTCCGACAGGGGGTTGGTCTGGTCCATGAACTGGCTGAGCTGGGATGAGCCGAAAAACTCGCGCACGGCGGCCGCCGCCGGTTTCGCGTTGATCAGGTCCTGCGGCATGATCGCGTCGATTTCAACCGAGGACATACGCTCGCGGATTGCGCGCTCCATGCGCAACAGGCCGATGCGGTACTGGTTTTCCATCAACTCGCCGACCGAACGGACGCGACGGTTGCCAAGGTGGTCGATGTCGTCGATGTCGCCCTTGCCGTCGCGCAGTTCAACCAGCGCCTTGACCACGGCCACGATATCATCGCGGCGCAGGGTGCGCAGGGTGTCGGGCGCGTCCAGATCAAGGCGCATGTTCATCTTGACCCGGCCAACAGCCGACAGGTCATAACGCTCGCTGTCAAAGAACAGCGTGTCAAACAGGGCCGAAGCCGCGTCAACGGTCGGCGGCTCACCCGGACGCATCACGCGGTAGATGTCCATAAGCGCGGTGTCGCGGCCCATGTTCTTGTCAACCTGCATGGTGTTGCGGATATAGGGGCCGACATTGATGTTATCGATGTCCAGCGTCGGAATTTCCGTCACGCCGTTGTCGATCAGGGTTTTCAGCGTGCCGCCGATCACCTCATCGGTCTTGCTGTCATATTCCAGCGTCAGTTCATCACCCGCTTCGACCCAGATTTCACCGGTTTCTTCGTTGATGATGTCCTTGGCCGAGAAGCGCCCGACGATATGCTCGTAAGGGACAAGGATTTCTTTGACCTTGCCTTCGTCCTTCAGTTTTTTGACCGTGCGCGGGGTGACCTTGTCGCCGGCGGCGGCGATCACTTCGCCGGTCTTGGCGTCAACAATGTCAAAGTTCGGCTTGGTGCCGCGGATCCGGTCGGGGAAGAAGGGCATTGCCCATGCCTTCTTCTTTTTGTTCAGCTTGAACGAAACCGTATCGTAATAGGCGTCCATGATCGCTTCCTGATCCATGCCAAGGGCATAGAGCAGCGTTGTCACCGGCAGTTTGCGGCGGCGGTCGATGCGGGCAAAGACGATATCTTTGGCGTCAAATTCAAAGTCCAGCCACGAGCCGCGATAAGGAATGATCCGGCTGGTGAACAGCAGTTTGCCGCTGGAATGGGTCTTGCCCTTGTCGTGGTCAAAGAACACGCCGGGCGAACGGTGCATCTGGGAAACGATCACCCGCTCGGTACCGTTGACAACAAAAGTGCCGTTGTCGGTCATCAGGGGCATGTCGCCCATGAAAACGTCCTGTTCCTTGATGTCCTTGACCGAGCGCGCGCCGGTATCTTCATCGACATCAAACACGATCAGACGCAGGGTGACCTTCAGCGGAGCGGCATAGGTCATGTCGCGCTGCTGGCACTCTTCCACGTCATATTTCGGACGCTCAAGTTCGTATTTCACGAATTCCAGAACGGCGGTTTCGTTGAAATCCTTGATCGGGAAAACCGACTGGAAAACACCCTTGATGCCTTCGCCGTCCAGCGGTGTTGGCTGATCGCCGGATTTCAGGAACAGCTCATAGCTGGATTTCTGAACCTGAATCAGGTTCGGCATGTCCAGGACTTCGCGGATTTTACCAAAATGTTTGCGGATACGTTTGTGGCCTGAATGGGTCTGAGCCATGCTCGTCATCACCTTTTCTAATGTTCGCGTCACGCGACCGTCGGGCACCGGTCATGCTCTGCTCACCGAGGGGGTTTTGGTTCTATTCTTGCAAGGCATCCCAAAGCCAAGCACCCGAACCTTCAACCGCGCCTTTCAAGGGGTCCTGCGGGCAAGGCCCCTTGAAAGACAGGTTTGGCTGAACCCGCATTTCGCGGGTCCAGCCGTCTTTTTCACAGACAGGGCAGCGCGCCCCGCCGGATTACTTGATCTCGACGTCGGCGCCGGCTTCAACCAGCTGCTTCTTGATCGCTTCGGCTTCGGCTTTGGACACGCCTTCTTTGACGGCCTTGCCACCGGCTTCAACCAGATCCTTGGCTTCTTTGAGGCCCAGGCCGGTGATGGCGCGGACTTCTTTGATGACGTTGATTTTCTTGTCGCCAGCGGCTTTCAGAATCACGTCGAATTCGGTCTTTTCTTCCTCAGCCGCAGCAGCGTCGCCGCCAGCCGGACCAGCCATCATGACGGCGCCACCGGCGGCCGGCTCGATGCCGTATTTGTCCTTGAGGATGGTTTTCAGTTCTTGGGCTTCCAGAAGGGTCAGACCAACGATCTCTTCTGCCAGTTTGTTCAGATCAGCCATTTTATTGCTTTCCGTTTCAGTTGTTTCTGTTCCAGCGTGAATGGGTTTCCATCAGCACGCTTACAATTGCAGTTTGCTTATGCAGCCTCGGCCCGCTCTTCGATCGTCGAAAGGATCGACGCGATGTTTGCGGCAGGCGCGCCAATCGCACCGGCGATGTTCGCGGCAGGGGCACCGATGCAACCGACGATCGAAGCGATAAGCTCCTCACGCGACGGCATACCGGCCACGGCTTTGACACCAGCGGCATCCAGAGCGGTCTCGCCCATAGCACCCCCAAGGACAACATATTTGGCGTTGTCTTTGGCATAGGCGTCCGCAACTTTTGCTGCGGCCACCGGGTCCTCGGAATAGGCGAGAACGGTCATTCCTGTCAGCAACCCGGAAATGCTTGCACACGGGGTTCCCTCAAGGGCGATTTTGGCGAGCCTGTTCTTGGCAACACGAACGGATCCGCCGGCGGCGCGCATGCGGCCCCGGAAATCCTGCATTTCTGCAACTGTAAGACCTGCGTAATGTGCAACCACAATAACGCCAGAGTCCGCGAAGATTTGGCCGAGTTCGCCGACCACTGCTTCTTTTTGGGCTCTATCCACAGTTTCGCTCCTAGTAATGGAGGTTTGACCCTCCGGCTCGTATTTTGCCGGGCAAGCGCCCGACAATCGGGTCCTTACGGGTCCTTCGCAATTTCGCCCTTGGGGTCACACCCCGAGGATTTATTGTTCCATTCCCGTCTCAGGTCGGATTTATGGCAAAGCCACCGGCCGTCTTGGACGAATCGCAAAGGCCGCGGCGAGACTCGCTGCGACCCAAGCAGGGGCTACTTAGGATGATTCATTCCAAATGGAAAGGGGCAAAAGCCCGGTTTCCGGCTATTGTGGTCAAAGCTTAGGCCGAAAATTCCGGTCATGCACGGGATTTTCGCCCGATGCCCAGCGCCGCGGTCCATTTGCGGCGGTATTGCCACAGAAAAAACAGGGCCAGATTAACCGTCCACGCCGTCCAGGGCGACAGGGAATAAGCGATCTTGAACGGAAAGCCCACCGAAATCCAGATCGGCAGCGCCAGCCTTTGTGTGACCGCGCCGAACAGGATCGTCGCGGTGATCATCATCCACCAGCGGTGCTTTTGCGTGTTGCGGTTCAGGATGTGGTAAAGCCCGATCGTGCCCGCCCCGACCCACAAAAGGCCCGAGCTGAAGAACCCCGCCTGCCCCCAAACCGGAATATTGATATAGGGCACCAGCCCGAACAGCGTCAGCCCGCCCAGATAAATCCCCGCCATCGAGGCCCAACCCATATAGCGGTGCAACTGGGTGTGCCGCATCCTGAATTTGTTGGAAATCTGGAACGGGATAAAGGCCATCGGCACCGCCGAGGCGATCATATGAAAATAGAGCAGCGGCGCGCGGCTTTCCATATGGTAGGCCATGGCGGGAATGGTCCAGTCCACGCCAAACGGCACCCAGCGGAACGCCAGCACCACCACAACTGCGGAAAAGAACCAGTAAAGCGCACGCCCGGTTGTGGCTGATTTATTCATCCGTCGATGACCCTTGCCAATTCCAATGCCCACACGGGATTTACCTAACCAAGGCCCGGATATTTTGCAACCGCGCCGGGATCGCGCCCGCGATTTTCCGCCACAAAACACAAAGGCGGACCAGTGCGGCCCGCCTTTGCAGAAACAATATCAGATCAGCCGAAGCTTATTCCGTGGCTGTCGAGGCCAGATCGACGCTGACGCCCGGGCCCATGGTCGAGCTGACCGAGACCTTGCGCAGATAGGCGCCTTTGGCACCTGTCGGCTTGGCTTTCTGAACCGCGCCGACAAAAGCGCGCAGGTTCTGCGCCAGTTTGTCTTCGCTGAACGAGGCTTTGCCGATACCGGCATGGACCACACCGGCCTTTTCGACCTTGAACTGCACTTCGCCGCCTTTGGCTGCTTCAACGGCCGCTTTCACGTCCATTGTCACGGTGCCAACGCGCGGGTTCGGCATCAGGTTGCGCGGGCCGAGGATTTTGCCCAGGCGACCGACGATCGGCATCATGTCCGGCGTTGCGATGCAACGGTCAAACTCGATCTTGCCGCCCATGATGGTTTCCATCAGGTCTTCGGCGCCAACGATGTCGGCCCCGGCTGCGGTGGCTTCATCGGCCTTGGCATTGCGGGCGAAAACCGCGACGCGCATGGTTTTGCCGGTGCCGTTGGGCAACGACACGACGCCACGCACCATCTGGTCGGCGTGACGCGGGTCAACGCCCAGGTTCACGGCGATTTCAACGGTTTCGTCGAATTTGGAATTCGCGTTCGCCTTGACCAGTTTCACGGCTTCTTCAACCGAAACATTGGCCTTGCCGGCAAATGCTGCGCGGGCTGCGGTAATTCTTTTGCCTTGTTTAGCCATGTTGATTACCCCTTAACCTCGATGCCCATCGACCGGGCAGAGCCCAGAATGATCTGCATCGCTGCTTCGATATCGTTGGCGCTGAGGTCTTTCATCTTGGTTTCAGCGATCTGCTTGACCTGTGCGACCGTCACCGAACCGGCAACTTCACGCGCCGGGGTTTTCGAACCCGACTTCAGCTTGGCGGCTTTCTTCAGCAGGAACGACGCCGGCGGCGTTTTGATGTCCATGGTGAAGGATTTGTCGGTGTAATAGGTGATGATGGTCGGGCAGGGCGAACCCGGCTCCATTTCCTGCGTCTTGGCGTTGAACGCCTTGCAGAATTCCATGATGTTCAGACCGCGCTGACCCAGTGCGGGACCAACGGGCGGGGATGGGTTGGCTTGACCTGCCTTAACTTGCAGTTTCATCTTGCCAGCAACTTTTTTGGCCATTTCGTCCTCCTTTTTGCTCCGAACTTTGGGGCGCGTCCCCTTGGGTCATGTTGGTGTGGTCCGGCTTGGATCGCGCGCGACCCGCCCCTCCCACAGACGTAACACGTCAGCTCTGTTTAGAGACCTGCGTGTATTCCAGTTCGACCGGGGTGGCCCGGCCAAAAATTGAGACCGAGACTTTCAGACGGGCATTGCCTTCGTCCACATCCTCGACCTGACCCGAGAAGCCCTCAAACGGGCCGTCGGTGACACTGACGGTTTCGCCAATGTCGAAAGAAATCAGCGAACGCGGGCTTTCGGCGCCCTCTTCGACCTGGTTCAGGATCACTGCAACCTCAGAATCGCGCATCGGCGTCGGGCGGCCCTGCTGGCCCAGAAACCCGGTGACGCGGTTGATCGAGTTGATCAGGTGATAGCCCTTGTCGGTCATTTCCATACGGACCAGAACGTAACCGGGCATAAAGCGCCGTTCGGTCTGAACCTTTTTGCCCTTGCGGACTTCGATCACTTCCTCGGTCGGCACCAGAACTTCAACGATCTCGTCCTCAAGACCGTTCTGCGCCACGGCTTCTTTGATCTGCTCGGCGATCTTTTTCTCGAAATTCGAGAGAACGCTGACCGAGTACCATCGCATTGCCATATCGTCCGTTACCTTTACCGCAGCGGGTCAACCCGCCAGAAATTTCCGTTTATTCAGCAGCTTGCGCCGCCATTCGCCGAACAAAAAACAGCGCGCAGTCCGAATCGATGCGCGCTATGTTCAGGAATGTGGATGCCTCTACAGGCCAAGCCGTTGCAATTCAAGGGGCCGGGCGTGTTTTTCTGACCCCGAGGATCAGTTGAACAGGTTCAGCGTCGTGGTCAGCCCAAAGCGGATAATCAGGTCCACCGAAAAGAAAAACAGCGCCGCAATCGTCGCCATGATGAACACCATGACTGTCGTTACCGTGGTTTCGCGGCGGGTTGGCCAGACCACTTTGGCGATCTCGCTGCGTACCTGCTGGATAAACTGTAACGGGTTGGCTGTGGCCATGGTCCTGCTCCTCTGGTCCCGGAGTATTGCCCGGACGAGGATCACTTACGGGGTTGAACCGGGGAATTCAAGTGGCAGACCGCTCCGCAAACGGGCCGGACCGGTGCCGCGCCCATTGTGCGTCTATGCGCCGGTAAATCGCTGATGCGCCGCTTTGGCCCGCCCTATGGCATCCCGGTCCAGTTCAAACCCCAGCCCCGGCTTGGCCGCAAGCGCCAGCCGTCCCCTGGACGGGGTCAGAGCCGGGGATGCGACGATATCCTCGGCCAGCAACTGCCACATGATCTGGTTGCCGTCGTCAAGGTTGGGAATGGCCCGGCCCAGGTGATGTTCGGCGCAGGTGGTGATCCCGGTGGTCATTGACGAGTGGATGCAGATGTTCAACCCCGCCGCCTCGGCCACCGCTGCCGCTTTCATCATCGGGCGCAGTCCGCCGATTTCGCGCGGGCCCACGGCGATCAGATCGGCGCGGTGCACGGTTGCGGCCGTATGAACCTCTTGCAAGGTAAAGACACTTTGATCGGCCCCAATGGCGATGGGGGATCGTGCCGCGACCTGGGCCAAGGCGGCCTGGGATGTGCTGGGCGTCGGCTGTTCGATATATTCGACATCATAAGGTGCAAAGGCCGCGATCATCCGCAGGCTGGTCGCCACATCCCAGGCCTCGTTGGCATCCAGCCGCAGGCGGGTGTTACCGATCGCCGCGCGCACGGCCTTGACCGCCGCCATATCATGGGCCTCACCCACACCGACCTTCAGGTAAATCACCGGTTCGCCCATGGCTGCGGCCTGCTGGGCATCTGCCGCGATTTCGGTCACGCTTTCGCCTTGCAGGAAATAGAAGTAACCGACGCTTTGACGCACAGCGCCGCCCAACAGATCCCAGACCGGCAGGCCCAGCAATTTGCCCTGTAAATCCAGCGCCGCCATTTCCAGACCTGACCGAAGCTGGTTGAAGAACCGCGGCATGTTGCCGCCAAATGTCAGGAAATTGGCGCGGTACGCCTCTTGCGCAAGGCGGGTGAAATCCGCGACCGGCTGGCCGATGAAATGCCGCGACAGCTTGCGCAAGATCATTGCCTGCGCATCCGCATCCGGCGCGGTCGTTGTCTCGCCATAGCCGATGGTGCCGTCGGCGGCCTCAATCTCGATCAGGTTGACGGTAAACGCCTCTTCAACGCCCTGCGACCATATGTAAGGAGTCTTCAAGGCCAGGCGAAGCGGGGTGACACGAAGGGCAGAGATCAGCATGAAGTTTTCCAAAAGCGCAGTTCCGGTTGACAGATTAGAAGGTTTGCGGCGTTTCGCAATGGCGGCCGATCGCCTCTTGTCGGCGACCGCCATCCCCGTTTATCTGACGCGACCCTACTCCAAAGGCGCGCGCCATGAAACTCGGCATACTTTTCCTCGTGTTCGGCTATTTCCTCAGCCAGTTCTATCGCAGCTTTCTGGCGGTGCTGACCCCGGTTCTGGGCAGCGATCTGGGGGCGACGGCGGGCGACTTGTCGTTTTCATCCGGCATGTGGTTCATGATGTTCGCGGCAATGCAAATTCCGGTCGGATGGGCGTTGGACCGGTTCGGGCCGCGCATCACCGCCTCTCTGTTGCTGGCGGTTGGCGGCGGTGGCGGCGGCGTGGTGTTTGCCCTGGCCCAGACACCGCTTGACGTGACCATCGCCATGGCGCTGTTCGGGGTCGGCGGGTCGCCGGTGTTGATGGCGTCTTATTATATCTTTGCGCGGATGTATCCGCAGGCGATGTTTGCCACCCTTGCCGGGGCGATCATCGGGTTTGGCTCGGCGGGAAATCTGGCGGGCTCGGCCCCGCTGGCCTGGGCGGTCGGTGCATTTGGATGGCGTGAAACCATGTGGGGGCTGGCCATTGCCGCCTTTGTGATCGCCGCGGCCCTTCTGGCCGCCCTGCGCGATCCGCCCCGCGCCGAAAACGAAGCCGCGGCGGGCGGCTCATTGCTGAGCCTGTTTCTCAATCCGAATTTGTTGGTTTTGTTCCCGCTGATGCTGGTCAACTATACCGCTGCGGCGGGCATTCGCGGTTTGTGGGCCGGCCCCTATCTCAGCAATGTGTTCGGCCTTGACCGGATCGGAATCGGCAATGTCACCCTGGTCATGGCCGGAGCGATGGCCATTGCAAGTTTCGTTTATGGTCCGCTTGAGCGGTTCATTGGCAGCAAGAAAAAGGTCGTGCTGACCGCCAATATGCTGGGAGGCATTTTGTGCCTTGTGTTGTGGCAATTTCCCGACCGGTCCTGGCTGTTGTCGGCGGGTCTGTTCACCGCCATCGGGTTTTTCGGCGCGACCTTTCCGGCGATCATGGCACATGGGCAATTGTTCATGCCGCGCCACCTGACCGGGCGGGGCCTGACACTGATGAACCTGTTTGGCATCGGCGGTGTCGGATTGATGCAATTCGCGACCAGTGCGATTGAAAAGTCCGTGTCGCCGGAATATGCCGCGACACCCGCGTTTTATGGCAGCCTGTTTCTGCTGTTTGGCCTGTCTTTGCTGGCCGGTTGCGCGATCTATGCCTTCAGCACGGAAAAACCGGCGGCATAAGTACAGGCGGGGTTAATCCGGC
>JAURMY010000254.1 GCA_030830465.1 Alphaproteobacteria bacterium | reverse complement strand
GATCCGACACCGCGAAACAGGTCCACCTCCACCGGTTCGATGTTCAGAAGGTCCAGCAATTCCTGCACTCCATCAGTCATTTTCGCCCCTCCGGCGCTAGGATTGGGTTCGGCTTTGGGCATAGGCGATAAATGTGTCAAAACTTTTCGGGTTGGCCATGCTGTCGCGGTTTACAACCTTTTGCGGGTCCCCCCCCAGCAGCAGTTTCTTGACCGGAACCTCAAGCTTTTTGCCGGACAGCGTGCGCGGAACTTCGGCGATCGCGATGATTTCGGACGGCTGAAACCGGGCCGAAATCGCGGTCTTGATCGCCATGTTGATCTTGACCTTTAGCGCGTCATCCAAGTTAACCCCTTGGGCGGGAACGACAAACAGCGGCATGAAACTGTCGCGTCCCAGAAATTCCAGATCGACAACAAGGCTGTCCATGATTTCCGGCAACGCCTCGACCGCCTGATATATCTCAGCCGAGCCCATCCGCAGACCCTTGCGATTGATCGTGGCATCCGACCGGCCATAGATCACCGACCGCCCGTCCGGTGTGATTTCGATCCAGTCACCGTGACGCCAAATGCCGGGATAGGTGTCGTAGTAGCTTTCAATCAGCCGCTTGTTGCCGGGATCGCCCCAAAAATAGAGCGGCATCGACGGCAGGGGTTCGGTGCAGACCAGTTCGCCGACCTGATCGAAAACCTCGTTGCCCGCCTCATCAAAGGCGCGCACCGCATTGCCAAGCGCGCGGCATTGCATTTCGCCGGCCCGCACCGGCAGCATCGGATTGCCACAGACAAAAGCACCGCACAAATCGGTGCCGCCGGAAATCGGCGCCAGCCACAGATCGCATTTGATCTGGCTATAGATCCAGTCATATCCATCGCCGGTCAGCGGCGACCCGGTGGAGCCAAGCGACCGCAATGCACCAAGGTCAAGATCTTTGCCGGGGGTCAGGCCGGCTTTCATGCAGGTGGTGAAAAACGCGGCCCCCGCGCCAAAATAGCTGAGGGCTTCGCGCGCAACAAAGCGCCATGGCTCCAACAGATCGGGGTGGTTGGCGGCCCCGTCAAACAGGGCCACAGTCGCCCCCTGCCCCAGCGCCACAAATTGCGAGTTCCACATGATCCAGCCCGAGGATGTCATCCAGCTGTAGCGATCATCGGGTCCGATATCCTGATGCAGCGACTGCTTGGCACCCTCCAGCAGCACCCCGCCATGGCCATGCACGATCGGTTTCGGGTTCCCTGTCGTGCCCGAGGAATAGACGATCCACAAAGGATGCTCAAAACCCACCTGTTCGGTCCTGCCGTCGCCCGTGCCGCCGGTCAGGTCGCGCCACAGAACCGCGCCGGCAGGGGCCGCGCCAACGACCGGCACCGCGACATGATGGGTCAGGCTGGGCAGACCGTCGGTGATGGTTTTCACCACCTCGCGCCGGTCGATCATCTTGCCTGCATGCACATATCCGTCCTGGGTGATGATCAGTTTCGGTTCGATCTGCCGGAACCGGTCCAGAATGGCGACATGCCCCATATCCGGCGCGCACAGCGACCAGATCGCGCCCAGACTGGCCGTGGCCAGCATCGCAACGATGGCGGTGTCGGTGTTGGGCAGGATCGCAACCACGCGGTCCCCCTTCGCAACGCCCATGGCGCGAAAATGCGCAGCGACACTGGCGACCTGTTGGGCCAGTTCGGCCCAGGTCAATGTCTTGCGGCCGAAAGTCTCGGACTGCACCACCAGGGCGACCGCGTCCGGGCGTGTTTCGGCATGGCGCAACATCTGGTCGGCGAAATTCAGCTCCGCCCCGGGAAACCATTCGGTCCCCGGCATGTCCCGCCGCCCAAGGGCCTGAGAAGCGGGCGCGCTGAACCGCAGGTCGAAAAACCCGATCAGCGCGGTCCAGAACCCCGGCAGATCCGAAACGCTCCACTGCCACAAAGCGGGATAATCGGCGAATTCAAGGCCGCGATTGGCCGAAAGCCAGCGGATGAACCCCGCCATCGTGGTTGCTTCGGCGCGTTCGGGCGTTGGTTGCCACAGAATGGGGCGGCTGTCCGTCATGATGTCATTGCTCCGTGTACCAGGGCCTTCAGTTGCGGGCGTGCGGGATAAGAACTGCTGGGGGCGACCTGGGTGAAAAAGACCACCGACATGTCGTGTTTGCGGTCCACCCAGAAGAAGGTCGAGGCCATGCCGCCCCAGCTGAAATCGCCAACCGACCCCGGTGCCCGTGCACGGGCCGGGTCCAGAACCACAGCCCCCGCCAGACCGAACCCCATACCGGTCATCGGCTGTTCCGAAAAGCTTGACGGCCCCATCGCGGCAATATCGCCCGGCAAATGATTGCGGGTCATGAAATCAACCGTACGCGGCGACAACAGCCGCACCCCGTCCAGCGCGCCGCCGCGCCGGATCATTTCGGCAAACCGCATGTAATCGTCGATGGTGCCGACCAATCCGCCGCCACCCGAAAATGTGGTGGTTTCGCGAAACGGCGAGGTTTCCGGGCTGTCATGCAGGTAAAGCTTTGCCGGCCCCTTGCGCCGGTCGTTGATCGCCATCGCATCTCCGTCAAGCGGGCTGTAAAGCGCCGCAAACCGGGGCACCTGATCGTCGCGCACCTTGAACGAGGTTTCCTTCATGCCCAGCGGCGACAGAATTTCCGCGTCAAAAAACGCGTCAAGGGTCTTGCCTGACACCACCTCGACCACCCGGCCCATGATGTCGGTGCCGGTGGAATATTCCCAGCGTGTGCCGGGATGAAAGGCCAGTGGCAACGCCGCCAGCCGGTCCGCCATATCCTCAAGCGGGCCGACACCGTTGCTGAAGGAAATCTCCTGTTTCTGCATTTCCTCCGGCAGCACGCCGGGATTGAACGGATAGCTCAGGCCAGAAGTATGGGTCAGCAACTGGTGCAACGTGGGGGTCGCGCAGGGTTCGGTCTGGGAAATATCCACGGCACCATGGATCAAGGCGCGACAGTCGGAAAACGCCGGGATAAAATCCGACACAGGCGCGTCCAGATGAAACAGGCCCCGCTCGGCAAGCATCATGATCGCAACCGAGGTGACGGGTTTTGACATCGAGTAAATCCGCACCACCGTGTCACGTTCAAAAGCCTTGCCGGTTTCAATCGACCGCAGGCCGGTGGCGTGGTGAAACACTTCATGCCCGTCACGGCAGATCAGCAGGGAACTGCCCGGAAACTTGCCCGCACTGACATAGCTTTCCATCCACGTGACAATGCGGTCCAACCGTTTCGCGTCAAAACCCAGGTGCGCCGGCTGCGCCTTTTTCATGCTGTTTCCTTCCAGACAATCCCGCTGCATTGTGGCGCTGGCCGGAAAACAAGGTCAAGGGCCGGAGGCGGAAATAGCGCCGATATCGGCGCGATTTCTCGGGCTTTCTGAGGGTGCCAATCCTGGCACTGGTCGCGCTGCGATATTCGCATTAGGGTTTCTGAAAAACCTGCCGGGGACATGCCTTTGAAATCTGTTCTGATTGCCAATCGCGGCGAAATCGCCCTTCGCATCGCGGCCGCTGTCGCCGATCTGGGATTGCGGCCCGTCGCCGTCTTTGCCGCCGATGACGCTGCGTCGCTGCATGTTGCGCAGGCTGAAACGGCCGTGCCGCTGCCCGGACAGGGCGTTGCCGCTTATCTGGATATCGACGCGATGATTGCCGCAGCCCTGTCGGCGGGATGCGATGCGGTTCATCCGGGCTATGGGTTTCTGTCGGAAAGCGCCGCTTTTGCAACGGCTTGTCAGGCGGCGGGGCTGGTGTTCATTGGCCCCAAACCTGCCACGCTGGACCGTCTGGGCAACAAGGCGGCAGCCCTTGAACTGGCGCAATCCCTGTCGGTTCCGGTCATCCCCAATCTTGCCGGCCAAACCAATGCCGACGCTTTCACCGCCTTTTTCAGATCGCACCCGGACGGCATCATGCTGAAGGCCGTTGCGGGCGGCGGTGGGCGCGGGATGCGGGCGGTAAGGCATGAAAAGGATCTTGCACCGGCGCTAGAGGCTGTCAGGGCCGAGGCCGTTGCGGCCTTTGGCGATGACCGCATCTATGCCGAGGCGCTGATCCGTCAGGCCCGCCATATCGAGGTGCAGGTTCTGGGTGACGGCCTCAGTATCGCGCATTTGTGGGAGCGCGATTGCAGCCTGCAACGGCGTCACCAGAAGGTGCTGGAAATCGCCCCGGCCCCCGGCCTTGATCCGGGACATCGCGACCAGATGCTGACCGCCGCCTGCCGCATGGCGGCAGAAGTCAGCCTCTGCGGCGTTGCGACGTTTGAGTTCCTTCTGGACCCGTCCGGCACGCCGTGTTTCATCGAGGCCAATCCCCGCATTCAGGTGGAGCATACGGTGACGGAAATGATCACCGGCATTGATCTGGTTCAGGCACAGATCAGGCTCGCCCGTGGGGAAACCCTGACGGATATTGGCATTGACCCGGCGCGGCCCGTTGCCGCCAAAGGCACAGCCATTCAACTGCGGATCAG
>JAURMY010000253.1 GCA_030830465.1 Alphaproteobacteria bacterium | reverse complement strand
GTTCTTGTTCACCGTGATGGACGCGACGGCCAAGGGCCTTGCCGCGCGCTATGAGACATTGATGGTGGTCTGGGCGCGCTACACCAGTCAAACGCTGGTCGCCGTGCTGATCCTGTTGCCACGCCTCAGATCGGTAGTGAAAACCCGCTATCCGGGGCTGCAAATGATCCGATCGGCGTTTTTGTTTACCGCCACCATGTGCTTTTTCTTCAGCATCGTTCTGGTCGGGCTGGCCCAATCCAGCGCCATCATGTCGGCCAACCCGATGTTGATCACGATCGGCGCCTTTCTGATTCTGGGTGAGCCGCTGGGCCTGCGCCGCGCCCTGGGGGTTTCGGTCGGCCTGATCGGGGCGCTGGTCATTATCAGGCCCGGCAGCGATGTTTTCACCCCATATGCGCTTTTGCCGCTGGTCGCCGCCTTCAGCTATGCCGGATATGCCCTGTCCACCCGGTTCTTGGGCCGCGAAGAAAGCGTCTGGACCTCATTTCTCTATACGGCTGCCATTGGCACGGTTGTTTCCTCGCTGATTGTGCCCTGGTTCTGGACCACGCCCACATGGGCCGATGCGGGGATCATGCTGTTGCTGGGGGTGATTGGCGGGGCCGGACAGCTGAGCCTGATCAAGGCCCTGACCCTGGCCGAGGCCGGGGCGCTGGCGCCGTTTTCCTATTTCGGGCCGATATTGGCCACGCTTTGGGGCTGGTTGTTCTTTGCCGAGGTGCCGGACCACTGGGCCCTGATCGGCGCGGTTGTGATTATCGGTTCAGGGATTTATGTCTGGCACCGGGAATATCAGGTTTCAAAGTCACGCAGGTAGGGTCATGGCAGGTCGCAATCAGTTCGCCGTCGGCGGTTTTGCCAATGCGCTGATCAACCTGCCGATCCGCCTGTTTTTCGGCCTGCTCGATCTGTTGCCGCATGAAACCGCCTTGAAACTGATGGGCCGTGTCGCTTCGGGCATTCTGGCCGGGCCGTTTGGCGTGAACCGCCGCATCCGGGCCAATCTGGCGCTGATCTATCCCGATATGGCGCCGCAAGCCGTGAAACGCCTGTGCCGGCAGGTGGCGGACAATTCCGGGCGGCTGATGCTGGAAAGTTTCAACACCGGCGGGTTTATCCGCCTTGCGGCCCAGGCATCTTTTTCCGGTGCGGGCAAGGACGCTTTGCTGGCGGCCCTGCAATCGCAAAAGCCGGTTGTGCTGGTCTCGGGGCATTTTGGCAATTATCAGGTGATCCGGGTTCTCCTGGCCGATCTCGGATATGACACGGCGGCGATTTACCGGCCGATGAACAACGCCTTCACCAACGCGCGCTATATCGACAATATGAACCGGATCGCCGGGCCGAACTTTTCGCGCGGCATGCAGGGCACCAAGGCCCTGTTGTCGCATCTGCGCAAGGGCGGCGCGATTGCCCTGTTGAATGACCAATACGCCGTCGAAGGGGCCGCGTTGACCTTCATGGGTCAGCCTGCGCGCACGATGACTTCGGCGGCCGAATTTGCACTGAAATACAAGGCGTTGCTGTTTCCCTATTACGGTTTGCGGCTGGAAAACGGGGTCGATTTCGCGGTGACGGTCGAGGCCCCGATCCCGCACACAACGCCCGAAGAGATGACACAGCGCCTGAACGACAGTCGGGACGCCATGGTGCGCAAACATCCCGGCCAGTGGTTTTGGATTCATAAACGCTGGAAACCGGATCGCTAAGCGCGCGGGCCGGGTCTTGAAGCGAAATGCGTTGAACTTCAATCACCAAACGCCGTCTGAAATCAAAGATTTCAACGCGTTAGGTGATGCAATTTGCGCCAGGTAAGCCGCAATTCGCTTTAGGGCAATCTTGCCGCCGCCAGTATCGGACCAAAACCGTCTGTCTGCACCAGAACCACCGCCAGATCGCTGCCCCCAAGGGCCGATCTGACCGTGATGTCATCGCGACCGTTCCACCGGGTGACCGGGGTCCAGTTGGTCACGATATTGGAATAGGTGATCTGCCGCCCGGCATTCTCGCCCGCCCGGATCTGCACCTTTTCCTCGGGCACATAGCGCACCAGTTGAATGACCGCGCGTCCGACATTGCCGTTCAGCGCCCGGGCGGTGATCACCGCCTGACCGCCCTGCCGCAGCACTGTCAGCACCACGGTGCTTGTATCTTTGCGATGAAAATCAATGGCCTGACGGATATCGTTCAACTGATTGCCAACCGCTGTGCTGAAACCCTGCACGATCACCTGCGGCGTATAGACCGTATGTTTGCCGGTGGCCTGTGCATAGGCGCGTTGACGCCGCGAATAGGCATTGTCGGCAAAAGCGTCTTTCCAGCCCAGATAATCCCAGTAATCCACGTGCAGGGCCAAGGCGATTACATCGTCGCGCTTGGCCAGATCGGTCAGGATTGCATCAGCCGGCGGACAGGACGAACAGCCCTGCGAGGTGAACAGCTCAACCACAACGGGGCCGGATTGCGCAGCGGCGGCATGGGCCCAAAGGCTGCTTAACACGGCCAGAACGGTCAGAATCTTTCGCATGGGCATCCGCTGTTTCATATCCTTTGCAACAGTCTTAGGCATCCAGAGGCCACAAGACCAATCAAGCCTTTGCGATCATGCGTTACAGTGTGACTGATTTAAGGCGGCGGCGCGCCCGCTCAACCCATCTCGTCCTGACATTCCATAACCGCCTCCAGCCCGACATAGCTGCCGGCCAGATCAATCACCATGACTTCGTTGCCGTCATGATAAAGGGTCATGGTGTATTTCTTGGCCAGATCCCACAAAAAATCCGGGTTGGTGAAATGGATATCCGCACCCGGCACGCCATTCAGGTAAATGCCCCTGGCCTCCCCGTCATAGCTTTGATTGTCGAGGTCAAAGCTGATCGGATAGCTTGCGCCTTCCTCGATATCCCCCCAGTTGCCGTTGAACGCGGTCACATATCCGTCGCCCGCGTCGCGGTCAAACCCGATCCGAACCACCGAACCATCGCCAAATTCCGCCTGGATCAGGCAGCCCGAACCGATCGAGTGGTCGATCATCACGTCCCAGCCGCCGGCGGTGCCCCAGGGTTCCAGCTCTTGCGCAAAGGCCGGTGCCACAGTCAGCACAGCCGCAGCCGCAATCGCCGTCACAGATGTTTTCATTGTGTCCTCGCTTGGGTTGTTGGGTTT
>JAURMY010000252.1 GCA_030830465.1 Alphaproteobacteria bacterium | reverse complement strand
GACATGGCCTTCCCGCGGATGAACAACCTGTCTTACTGGATGTTTGTAGCAGGCTCGTCGCTGGCGGTTGTTTCGCTGCTGACACCGGGCGGCGATGGCCAACTGGGTTCGGGCGTGGGCTGGGTGCTTTATGCGCCGCTGTCGACCTCTGAGGCCGGTATGTCGATGGATTTCGCGATTTTCGCGGTGCACCTGTCCGGGGCCTCGTCGATCCTGGGGTCGATCAACATGATCACCACATTCCTGAATATGCGGGCGCCGGGCATGACCATGCACAAGACGCCGCTGTTTGCGTGGTCGATCCTTGTCACCGCTTTCCTGATCCTGCTGTCCCTACCGGTTCTGGCCGGTGCGATCACCATGCTGTTGACCGACCGTAACTTTGGCACCACCTTCTTCCAGGCCTCTGGCGGCGGTGACCCGATCCTGTACCAGCACCTGTTGTGGTTCTTTGGCCACCCGGAAGTGTACATGATCATCGTTCCGGGCTTTGGCATCATCAGCCATGTGATCTCGACCTTCTCAAAGAAACCGATCTTTGGCTATCTGCCGATGGTTTATGCGATGGTGGCCATTGGCGGTCTGGGCTTTGTTGTCTGGGCGCACCACATGTACACCGTCGGCATGTCGCTGACCCAGCAGAGCTATTTCATGCTGGCGACCATGGTGATCGCGGTGCCGACCGGCATCAAGATCTTCAGCTGGATCGCGACCATGTGGGGCGGTTCGGTTGAACTGAAAACCCCGATGCTCTGGGCTTTTGGCTTCTTGTTCCTGTTCACCCTTGGCGGTGTGACCGGGATCGTGCTGTCGCAGGCCGGGATCGACCGGGCCTATCACGACACCTATTACGTCGTGGCGCATTTCCACTATGTGATGAGCCTGGGTGCGGTGTTCTGTATCTTTGCCGGGATCTATTACTGGATCGGCAAGATGTCGGGCCGTCAGTACCCGGAATGGGCCGGTAAGCTGCATTTCTGGGCAATGTTCATCGGTGCGAACATCACCTTCTTCCCGCAGCACTTCCTGGGCCGTCAGGGCATGCCGCGCCGGTATATCGACTATCCCGAGGCATTTGCCTACTGGAACTATGTGTCGTCCATCGGTGCGTTCATCACCTTCGCGTCTTTCGTGTTCTTTATCGGTGTTGTGTTCTACACGCTGAAATGGGGCAAGAAGATCACCTCGAACGCCTATTGGGGCGAGCATGCGGACACGCTGGAATGGACCCTGCCCTGCCCGCCGCCCGAACATACGTTCGAGATCCTGCCGACCCCGGATATGTGGGACAAGCACCCGCACCACTGATGCCGGCACATTGGACATATTACGAAAAGGCCCCGGCATCGTCCGGGGCCTTTTCAGATTCAGGCGACGGCCCCTTGGCGCAACTGGTTCTGACCCCGAACCGGTCGCTGACCAAAAGCGGACTGGCCTGGCTTTTGGTTATTTTGTGGGCGCTGCTGCTGATCCCGCTGATCCCGCTGATCGGAACTTTTGCCCTGTGGGTCATGTTGCCTTTCTTGCTGTCGGCGCTGTTGGCGCTTTGGTATTTCATTGAGCGCAACAACCGCGATGGACAATTGACCGAAACGGTTCTGTTCACGGGGGACCGCCTGACCGTGGCCCGCATCAACCCGCGCGCCGCGCCCCAGAATTGGGAGGCCAATCCCTATTGGGTTTCAGTGCACCTGAAACCCGAAGGCGGGCCGGTTGACAATTACCTGACCCTGAAGGGAAATGGCCGCGAGATTGAACTGGGCGCGTTTCTGGCGCCCGAGGAACGCCTGGACCTGCGCCGCGATCTGGAAGATATGCTGAGGCGGGCGAAACAGCCCCACAGCGCCTAAAGCGTATTGCGTGTTATCTGGAGCAAATTGCATCACCTGACGCGTTGAAATCTTTGATTTCGGGCAGCGTTTAGTGCTTTTAGATTAACGCAATTCGCCTTAGGCCGAAGGATCAAGCCCCAGTTGCGCGATCAGTTCGTAATAGGCCACCAACGCGATGGCAAAAGCGGCGGCGAGGATCAGCAATTCATAGACTTGGCCGTGGCGGTGGAAAATATCCCGTTCATGATGGTGCAGCACATCCATCAGTTCATCGCCAAAACGGATCGACAGAAAGGTTCCCGCCGCCGAGATCACGATCACCAGCCAATAGGGCCAGGGATGGGTCAGAACCGCCAGCAAAAGGCGCGTGACGGCCGTTGTCTGATATTCCCCGGCAAACCAGTGCATCGCGGCCAGGTTCAGTCCGATCGCAATCGCCCAGACCGCGACTTCCGAGATCACCATTCTGACGCCAAACAGCAGGCGCATGGGAAAATCCAGCAGGATACCGGCATCGGCAACCGGCGTGCACAGAACGAAGAACGACCAGGTCAGCGCAGATGCCGCCAAACCGGTCTGCACGTCGTAGGTATAGGTCAGGTACAGAAAATACCCGCCAAGGATCGCAAGCGCGATGGTGAATTTGTTGAAAACGCGGTGCCGGGTCGGTCTTTGGGTCTGTCCTTGCGGCATGGTGGTCTTACCCCAGTGTTTTCTTGATCGCCCCGCCGACCTTGCCGAAATCCATCTGACCGGCATATTTGGATTTCAGCGCTGCCATGACCCGGCCCATATCGCGGATCGAGCTGGCCTCGACCTCGGCAATCACTTCTTTGATCGCGGCCTCGACCTCATCATCGGTCAACT
>JAURMY010000251.1 GCA_030830465.1 Alphaproteobacteria bacterium | reverse complement strand
CCGATCGACCACTCTGGCACCTCTCCGCGAAGTGTTCGGGTCCGAACGAGGGGTGTTTAGTCGGGGTGGCAGCTGTTTACAAGTGGGGTTTCAAAATTTCTGCCCGCTTGCACGCGTCCGGCAACAAGCCGGGCCAAGCGGCCCTTTGATTTCAGGCAGGCACTGTGCCATGATCCGCCGGATCGGGCCAAATCCAAAGGGCGACAAGACCTATGTTTCCACTGAACCAAAATTCCGGGATGTCCAATCCGCAACAGGCTTTTTTTCAAGCCTTGCAAGCCCATAATGCCGGATTGTTCAGTGAAGCCGAAGGTATGTACCGCGCCATTCTGGGCAAGTTGCCGAACCAACCAGAGGTCAATTTTCATCTTGGCCGGTTGCTGGTGCAGACCAATCGGGCGCAGAACGCGCAAAGTCATCTGGAAAAGGCCGCAAGCCTGCTGCCGCAATCCCTGGATGCCTGGCAATTGCTGATTGAAACGCAGGTTGGTCTGGGCCTGAAAAAACAAGCCAAACGCAGCTTGAAACGGGCGGCGGCCAATCGGTTCACAGCGTCTGAAATGCAGGTTCTTTCCCAGACCCTGCAAAACGAGGAATCGCAATCGACAACGGCGCTGGGGACCGTTCCAAAGGCCGAAGTCGACCGGGCTGTGATGTTGTTTCAAAATGGCAACCTTAAAGCGGCCGAAAGTCTGGTCGATGCGCTGTTGGCAAGCCATCCCGGTGTCGCGTTTCTCTGCAATTTCAAAGGCGTCATGCGAATGCAAGACGGCGCATTCAGGGAGGCTGCTGAATATTTTCTTGATGCAACCAAGGCGGATCCCCGGTTCGCCGATGGCTTTGGTAATCTGGGCCGGGCTCTGTTTGATCTGTCCCTGTTTGAACAGGCCGCCGACGCCCTGAAGACCGCGTTGAAACTTGCGCCCAAGATGGCCTCGGCCCATTTGAACATGGGCGAGGTTCAGATGGCCCTGGCGGCCTATGACGCCGCTTTGCGGTCTTTCAGCGCGGCATTGCAATTGCAGCCGGACTCGATTGATGCCCAAATCGGACGGGCCAAGGCCATGGGCGCAAAGGGCGAAAGCGCGGCGTCCTTGACGGCGTTTCGCGCCGTTCTGCCGCGTCTGGCGACGGATGCACAGCGCGAATTGGTGTTGGGCGAAATTGGCAATGCCTTACGGCACGCCGAAGATTATGCCATGTCGCGCAGCGAACTTCTGGCGGCTTTGGCGGATTTTCCGCAGTCAGAGAATTTGCGCATCAGTCTTGCCCAAACCCAAGCGGTCCTGGGCGAATTCAAGGCGGCCGAAGACGGGTATTTGAGTGTGATCGCCGACAATCCCAGAAATGCGGCTGCCTTTCTACATCTCAGCCGCATTCGGAAATGGACGAAAGAAGACCCGGTTCTGGCCCAGATGCTGGACGCGCTCGATCCGGTGGATTTCAACCTCGACACGGGGGTTGAGGCCGGCTTTGCCTTGGCAAAAGCGATGGAAGACACCGGCCAGTATCAAAAAGTCTTTGGGTATTTGAATGCCGCGAACGCCGCCATGCGGCGCAATCTGGCATATTACCACGATCAGGTGAAAGCCGACTTTGACACAATGAAAGCCCATTACGACAAGGCGTTTTTCGATACCCTTGCGACGGCTGCCTGCGATGACGCGGCGCCGATTTTTATTGTCGGGATGCCAAGATCCGGAACCACAATGACGGAACAGATTTTGTCCAGCCACCCGGAAGTCTCCGGTGCCGGTGAAACCGGGGATTTTGTCGCGATGGTTGTGAACGAAATCAAGGGCAAATCGGCGTCATTTCTGCCCGCCAACCGGTTGAAACCGAATATGTTCCGGCGCAAGACCCGCACGGTGGTTGAGGCGATGAAGCAGCGCGCCGGGGGCCGAAAATTTGTAACCGACAAGACGCCCCATACATTTGTGGTCATCGGTTTCCTGTTGTCGCTGTTGCCGAATGCAAAAGTGATCCATGTCTTCAGAAATCCGGTCGACACCTGTCTGTCGATCTATAAGAACCGGTTCATCGACGGCACCCACAGCTATGCCAATAACCAGAAAGAACTGGCCGATTATTATGTCATGTATGACGACATGATGGATCACTGGCGGCGAATGTTTCCCGATCGTATGATCGAAGTTGACTATGATAAACTGGTATCCGATCCGGATCGCGAAATCAGATCCATGATTGCGGCTGCGGGGCTGGACTGGAATGAGGCATGCCTCCATCCGGAGCGCAATGATCGCGCTGTAAGCACCCTGAGTGTCTTTCAGTCGCGGCAAAAGATTTCGTCCGGTTCGTCGCGCATGTGGAAACGCTATGAAAGCGACCTTGCGGATATCACCGGGGTTTTCATGGCGCATCCGCGTCTGAAAGATCGAATCTAGCCCCTTTGGGGCCGCGAAAGCCCGGGGATTGACATTCCAGGCGCTCAAAATGCGGTCAGGGCGCTGCTTTTATGTGCCCGGTGGACCGATACCGCCCTTGACAAGAACCGGGCAATCCCCGATACACCGCCATCTTGCAGGGCTATCCCTGTCTGCAATGCAATCTCGCCCCAAAAGGGCGCGCTGTTCGAGGCGCCGCAAGGCACAAACACCCGATCCGGGGGCCACAGAGACGCGGGTGAATGAAGGATGCGAATATGTTCGCGGTACTAAAAACTGGTGGCAAACAGTATAAAGTGGCCGCCGGCGATGTTCTGAAGGTGGAACGTCTGGTCGGTGAGGCGGGTGAAACCGTTCAATTCAATGATATTCTGATGCTGGGCGGTGACAAGGTGACCGTCGGGGCGCCGATGATCGCGGATGCGGGCGTTCAGGCCACGATCCTGGAACAGGCCAAAGCGCCCAAGGTGATCCATTTCGTCAAGCGTCGCCGCAAGCACAGCTCGCAGCGCACCAAGGGCCACCGGCAGAAGCTGACCGTTCTGCGTGTAACGGAAATTCTGGCCAAAGGGGCCGGCAAGTCAGGCGTTCAGGCCGCGATCGGCACCGGTTCGGTTCCCGCTGTCGCCGCCGAAGCCGCGCCGGCCGTAAAGGCCGCGCCGAAAGCCAAAGCCGCCCCCAAGGCAAAGGCCGCTCCGGCCAAGGCCGAGAAAGCACCGGCTGCGAAGAAACCCGCAGCCAAAAAAGCGGCCAAGCCCGCAGCTGACAAGACATAAGGAGCCCGCGATATGGCACATAAAAAGGCAGGCGGTTCATCCCGCAACGGTCGCGACTCGGACGGGCGTCGTCTGGGCGTAAAGAAATTCGGCGGCGAAGTCGTGATCCCGGGCAATATCCTGGTGCGTCAGCGCGGCACGAAATGGTTCCCGGGTGAGGGCGTCGGCCTTGGCCGTGACCACACCATTTTCGCGACCGTCGAAGGTCAGGTGACGTTTCACAAGGGCCTGAAAGGCCGTACCTTTATTTCGGTTCTCCCGGTGGCGGAGGCCGCTGAGTAAACCGAACCCGTTCAGAAATCATTCAGGGGATCGGTGTTACAAGCACCGGTCCCTTTTCTTTTGGGCAAGGCCCAAGGGCGCAAACATGGCTGTTGAAATCCTGGGTTTCACCGCATTCGCAGCGGCACAGATCGGCACACCGGGGCCGGCCAATATGGCATTGCTGGCAACCGGCGCGCGGTTTGGCCTGCGCCCGGCGCTGCCCTTTGTGGCGGGCGTGGCGCTTGGCAAACAACTGATCATCTGGCCCATCGGCTTTGGCATCATGGGGGTTCTCAGCGGCTATCCGATGCTGTTTGCAGCGCTGAAATGGGTGTCGTTGGCCTATATCCTGTGGCTGGCCTGGAAGGTTGCCTTTTTGTCGCTGAAACCCGGACAGGCCGGTCAGGTGGCGCCGGGATTTCTGGCGGGCCTGTGGGTGCATCCGTTGAACCCCAAGGCCTGGGCGATGATCATCACCGGTTTCACAACCTTTGTTGAACCGGGCACGCCCTTGTTTCGGGCGACATTTGTCATAGCTCTGACATTATTATGTGTTCAATCCCTGCTGCATCCCCTGTGGTGCCGGGGTGGTCAGTGGCTGGCGCAAGGCGTCGCCGGCACGGTTTATGAGCGGTATCTGATGGTGGCACTGGCGGTTTTGACCGTGGCCAGTGTGGCCTATGTGTTAATGATGGGAGGTCATTGATGAAACTGGAAGTCATTTCGCGCCAGCCGGTGATTGCATCGGGCCGCTTCAGCCTGCGCCCCTTGGTCACATCCGATGCGGCGCATGTGGCGCGGTTTGCCAATGACCGGCGCATTGCTTTGATGACCACATCAATTCCCTTTCCCCTGTCGCGCGAAGCGGCCGAGGATTATGTCGCGCGCTCGACCGGGCCTGACCGGCTGGAAGATGTCTGGGCGATTGACACCTGGGCGGCCGGCGGGCCGCCGCTGGTTGGGGTCATTGCGCTGAAATATCTGGATCGCAACCAATCCGAGGTCGGATACTGGATCGCGCCGGACTATTGGAATCAGGGCTATGCCTCAAAGGCGCTGGGGGCATTGCTGGCCGCCAATCCCCATGGCAACCGGTCGGTCGTGGCCAGTGTGTTTCAGGACAACGCAGCCTCCGCAAGGGTGTTGGAAGCCAACGGTTTTGCCAATCTGGGCGAGGCTGAGGCGTTTTCCTTGTCGCGGGCTGCGCATGTCCCCACCTGGACCTTTCTGAAAACATTGTAATCATTGCCAGTCGGACCCGGACCGCATAGGTAGGGCCAAAAGGTGGGCACATGAAATTTCTTGATCTGGCAAAAGTCACGGTACGGTCTGGCGCGGGCGGCAACGGCTCGATCAGTTTCCGGCGCGAAAAATTCATCGAATTCGGCGGACCCGACGGTGGTAACGGCGGTAAGGGCGGCAATGTCTGGGTGGAATGCGTGGATGGGCTGAACACCCTGATCGACTTTCGCTATCAGGCGCATTTCTTTGCCGGCAACGGCCAAAGCGGCATGGGGCAGGCGCGCACCGGCAAGGATGGCGACGATGTCATCCTGAAAGTGCCCGTCGGGACCGAGGTTCTGGACGAGGATCAGGAAACCGTTCTGGCCGATCTGACCGAGCTTGGCCAGAAAGTTCTGCTGGCCAAGGGCGGCAATGGCGGCTTTGGCAATCTGCATTTCAAATCGGCCACCAACCAGGCGCCGCGCCGCGCCAATTCCGGCCAGCCGGAAATTGAACGCGACCTGTGGCTGCGCCTGAAACTGATCGCGGATGCGGGCCTGCTGGGCATGCCCAATGCGGGAAAATCGACCTTTCTGGCCGCCACCTCGAACGCCCGTCCCAAGATCGCGGATTATCCGTTCACCACATTGCACCCCAATCTGGGCGTGGTCGGGGTGGACGGCGCGGAATTTGTTGTGGCGGATATTCCCGGCCTGATCGCCGGGGCGCATGAGGGCAAGGGCATCGGCACCCGGTTTCTGGGCCATGTCGAGCGTTGCGCGGTTTTGCTGCATCTGCTCGACGGTACTTCTGAAACCGTGGTCAAGGATTACCGCACCATTTTGAACGAATTGGTCGAATATGGTGGCGAACTGGCCGACAAGCCGCGGGTCACGGTCCTGAACAAGATCGACGCCCTGACCGCGGATGAGCGCAAAAAGAAACTGGCGGCATTAAAGCGGGCCGGGGCGGAAAACCTGATGATCATGTCGGGCGTTTCGCGCGAAGGGGTGACCGATGTGCTGCGTGCCCTGCGCAGCAAGATATCCCT
>JAURMY010000250.1 GCA_030830465.1 Alphaproteobacteria bacterium | reverse complement strand
TGCGCGGTGGATCGAATAGTTGATCGCTTCGAAAATCAAAAGGCAGACCAGCAATTGCAGCCCCGGCGCCCAGTCCGAGGCGGGGCCGGACCGGCTGCCGGCAATCGAGATCGTGAACAGGGCCAAAACCGCTGAAGTCGCGGCCACAAAACCGCCATTGGCGATCGCAAACTTCATATCCGCCAGAAAAGACCGCCAGGTCATCGACCAGCGCGCCTGATACGGAAATGCGAATTCGATGATCAGGTAAAGCAGCCCCAGCGCGCCCGTTGTCGCACCCCAGACGCCGCGAGGATCCATATCGGTCGTCCAGATCAGATGAAACCCAAGCAAAAGCACGGCCCAACTGAAGGGATAAAGCCCCCAGCGGATCAGGCGGCGGGCAAGACTGTTCGGGGGGGGCAGTTGTTCCGGCATGAAAAACCTTTTAATGGACATGTGTCTGTTTGCGGACATATGACTGTTAGGATGATGCCCTGCCAGCGCAACACGGCAGGGCAATGTCTGAAAACAGACAAGGGGATGGTCCAATGTCCGAAAACGCCCCCGACCGCCGGGTAAGGCGCACGCAAACAGCCCTGGCCGAGGCGCTGCTGGCGTTGCTTCAGCGCCATGACTGGGACGCGATCAGCGTACAGATGATCTGTGACCGGGCCGATGTGGCGCGGGCGTCCTTTTACGCGCATTTCGGCAATAAGGCCGTGCTGATGGATCACCTTTTCGCGGTCAATACCGGTGAGCTCAGGTCCATGATCCGCGCCGCACCCCGCATGCCAAATGACGTCGTCACCCTGCGCTGGCTGGCCGAACATATCGCGGAGGGCCGCGCGTTTCACCGCAAAACCCTGCAATCCGCCAGCGGTCAATTGCTGTTGTCACGCTTCAAGATCAGCGTGGCGGAAATACTGACCGAGGAACTGCTGTCGCTGAACCCGGATGCGGACGCAACCGCGCTGGATTTTGCGATGGGCGGCGCCTTTGCCGTGATCAGCGATTGGGCCTTGCGTGGCGGACCGGAATCCACGGCCCAGATCACCGCAAAGGTCACAAGGTTGACCTGGCGCGCGCTGGGGCGCGACCTTGACGCTGCGGGCGAGTTGACAGTTCCGGCGCGCTGATCCACCGTGGCGGCATCAATCACCCGACCGGACCTTTGGCCATGCCGCTCAGCATATTATTGCCCCTTGTTGTCTTTGGCATCATCGGCGCCGTTCTGTTGATCCGCTGGCTGCGCCCGACGCCTCTGCTGGTGCTGGAGTCGCCTGAAGATACGGCCCGCCTGTGGGACCATTTCAACCCGGATCAGCCGGCAGGCCATGTGCAACTGAACTCCACCCGCAGCCACGCCCTTGTGGAAACCGACGCCGGTCTGGGCGTGGTCTGGTCGTTTGGCGCCGATCCGGTGACCCGCCCCTTGCAGCGCGGCTTTCGGGTGGAAAGTACGGCGGCGGGGGTTCGCATCAGAACCGGGGATTTCACCGCGCCTGTGATTGACATTCCCTTGCCGCATGACGTGCAACGCAAGGAATGGCGCGTGCTGTTGGAGAGCAAAAGATGACCGCTAATCTGTCCTACCCCGATGTTGTCAGCCTGTCGGTGCCGCTGTTTGTGGCGGCCATCGTGGTTGAACTGATATTCATCAAACTCAAGGGCCGCGGCGGGCGCTATGAAACCCGCGACGCTTTGACGTCCCTTTTGATGGGGGCCGGAAACGTCGCCATCGGCATCGCGCTTGGATTTGTCGTCATCGGGTTCTTCTGGTGGCTGTGGCAATACCGCCTGTTGGACCTTGGCGCATCGGCCTGGGTGGTTTTGCTGGCCTTTGTTCTGGACGACCTGCGCTATTACTGGGTGCACCGGTTCGGGCATCGCGTCCGCTGGGTCTGGGCCAGCCATGTGAACCATCACTCAAGCCAGCATTACAACCTGACAACCGCCCTGCGTCAGACCTGGACCGGACATCTGACGATGATGATGGTGATGTCAGCGCCAATGATCCTGCTGGGGTTTCATCCGGCGATGATCCTGTTCGTAAACGGCGTCAACCTGATCTATCAGTTCTGGATCCATACCGAGGCGATCACCAAAATGCCGGCCTGGTTTGAGGCGGTGATGAACACGCCCAGCCACCACCGCGTGCATCATGGCCGCAACGCGCGCTATCTGGACGCAAACTATGCCGGTGTTTTCATCGTCTGGGACAAGATGTTCGGCACTTTCGTGCCGGAAACCGACGCCGAAAAAGTGGAATACGGGCTGGTCAACAATCTGGGCACCTTCAACCCGTTGCGCGTGGCGTTTCACGAATGGCTGGGCCTTTTGCGCGACGTTTTCCGCCCCGGCATCACCCTGAAAGACCGGTTCATGTATGCCTTTGCCCCCCCGGGCTGGAGCCATGACGGGTCGCGGGAAATGACCGCCCAGATCAAGGCGAAACATCTGGCCCGCCATCCAGAGGACGCAGGCCAACCGGGTTTCTAGAGCGTATTGCGTTTTACTTGAAACAAATTTCATCACCTAACGCGTTGAAATCTTTGATTTCAAGCAGCGTTTGGTGAGTCAAGTTTAACGCAATACGCTTTAAAGACCTTTCACCGCTTGATGGCGCGGACAGGTCACCAGATGATCATTGACCATGCCAACCGCCTCCATAAAGGCGTAAACGATGGTCGGACCGCAAAACTTGAAGCCTGCCTTTTTCAGGTCCTTTGAAATCTGCGCCGACAGGGGGGTTTGCGGCGGCACCTCGGACATGGTTTTGAACGCGTTCTGTTGCGGGCGCCCGTCCACATAGCCCCACAGAAACCGGTCAAACCCGCCCTGCCCCTCGATCCTTTGCCAGGCGCGGGCGTTGCCGATCGTCGCCTCGATCTTACCCCGGTGCCGTATGATTCCCGGATCCGCCAACAGACGGGCAATCTCGGCCTCACCGTATTCGGCCACTTTGTGGGGATCGAAATTGTCAAACCCGGCGCGAAAGGCATCGCGCTTTTTCAGAATGGTGATCCAACTCAGCCCGGCCTGAAACCCGTCGAGAATCAGTTTTTCCCACAACGCGCGACTGTCATATTCCGGCACGCCCCATTCGGTGTCGTGATAATTTACATAAATCGGCTCCTGACCGCACCAGTCGCATCTTTCTGACATTTTTGTTTCCGATCAACAGCTTGCTAAGGATAATAGGAGTTTAGCAAAATTAGAACAAAAAGCGAATATTTACTTTATCTAAAAGAATTGGGCGGCATTGTGACCCTGCAAAACTTGGAAAGGCTGGGTCATGGCGGAAGCACTACAAATCGGCAGCGGCGAACTCGACAGCCCGTTGGCCTATGCGATGAATCGCAGGGACAAGGGCATTTACCAGCAGATCGAAAGGGCGATCCGGCAAAAGGACACGATGCTGGCCTATCAGCCGGTGGTCAGCGCCAAGAACACCAGCAAACCCGCGTTTTATGAAGGCTTGATCCGCATCCTGGACGAAAATCACAATATCCTGCCGGCAGGGGAGTTCATGCATGTCGCCGAAACCCGCGAAGTCGGGCGAATCATCGATTGTCTGGCATTGGAAATGGGCCTGCGGTCGCTGCATGAGGAACCGTCCCTGCGCCTGTCCATCAACATGTCGGCCCGCAGCATTGGCTATCCCCGTTGGATGGAAACCCTGAACCGGGGACTGGCGCGCGACGGTACCGTCGCAGAACGTCTGATCTT
>JAURMY010000249.1 GCA_030830465.1 Alphaproteobacteria bacterium | reverse complement strand
CGGCGCCAGTTCCGCCCTGATCGGGGGCTAGACAAAGGTCAGGGCAACAAAGGGGCGGGACATGGCACAGCAAGCAGAGCAGTATCAGGCACAGATCATCACATTGGCACCGATACGCACAAAGCCGGCGGAAGACCGGCACTGGACGCCAGAGGACGTGATGTCGATCCTGTTCCCCAGGGCGGAAAAGGCGCCGGATCGCCCCGTGCACAGTGCCGAAATCATATCCTTTGCGCAATACGCGGCCAAACGCGGGCGGCGTTCAGGCCTGCGGGCCAAGCGGTGCAGCGATCGGAAACAGGCCCGCGCCTGAGGCGGGTGCAGACCTGAAAACCCCGGGGTCGGGACGCCAGGTAAAAAAATTTTCCGCCGGGGCTTGTGCGCCGAAAACCCCGCATCACATAGAGGGGCGGATGCCTGTCTGCCCGCGCCTTTGCGGGCGCATCTCACCGGAGAACCACGGGCCGACCGGCGCCCGTTGTGAACACCCAACATGGCTTTTACAAAATTCCTACCGGGGCGCGGCGCGCCCGCTTTACCGTTCAGCAAATGGCGGTTCATCGGCTTTGGGGTGATTACCGCATTGTTGATTATTACCCTTGGTTCGCTGGCGTTTCGGGGCCTGAACCTGGGTCTGGACATGACCGGCGGCCTTTTGGTCGAACTGCGTTCAGAACAGGTGATTGACACCGCCACGCTGCGCGCCGCATTGGCGGCACAGGGGATCGAAAATGCCAGCATTCAGCTTTCTGATGCCGAACACACCGCCCTGATCAGGGTCGGCCTGTCCTCGGACGACAAGGGTGACAGCACCCGCGCGGCGGTTCATGCGGCCCTGGACAAATCCATGTCGATCCGCAGCGAGGATCTGGTCGGCTCCAAGGTTTCGGGCGAGATGTATAAAGACGGTCTGATCGCCTGTACCCTGTCGGTTCTGGCGATTGCGGTCTATGTCTGGTTCCGGTTTGAGGCCAAATTCGGCCTTGCCGCCTTTATCACCACGCTGCACGATATTCTGATGCTGTTCGGGCTTTATTCGATCACCGGGCTGAGTTTTGATCTGACCTCGGTCGCGGCCATTCTGGCGATTGCGGGCTATTCGATCAACGACACGGTGGTGGTATTTGACCGGATCCGCGAAATGCTGGGCAAGGACCGTGCAGGGGCGGTCGAGGCGGTGATCGACCGGTCCATCACCGACACCTTGCGCCGCACGTTGATGACCTCTACCACGACACTGATTTCCACCGTGGCCCTGATGATCTTTTGCGGACCGGTGATGTTCGGCTTTGCCGCCGCGGTGTCGTTCGGAATCGTGATCGGCACCTATTCCAGCATCTTTGTGGCCGCGCCTTTGCTGATCCATTTGCCGGGCCGGATGCCCGGCCGCCTGCCGCCGGACGGCCTGCCGGCATAGGTTTTGCGCCTGAAATGAAAACGGCGGCAGATCCCGAAGATCCGCCGCCGATTTTGCGCGTATAAGAAAGCTTAAAGCGCTTTCAGATCCGTCGCGTTCTCTTTGCCGTTACGGCCGGTTTCGAGTTCAAACGAAACCTTTTGATTGTCGGCCAGACCGGTCATTCCGGCGCGTTCAACCGCCGAAATATGAACGAAAACGTCCTTGCCGCCGCTGTCCGGCTGAATAAACCCATAGCCCTTGGTGGCGTTGAACCATTTCACGGTGCCCGTAGCCATCCGTCTTCTCCCTAGCAATTCCGCCCGCAACATGCGGCGGTCGTGGTGCAGTGTGGTCTCGACTTAAAACACTCTGCACCAGTCTTGGTCAGGAGGATTCAGGTGAAAGCCTTACTTCACGCGCCAAAGATGGGACGAATCCGCGAAAAAATCAAGAAAAACGTGATTCGCCGCCTTCAGGTTCAGTTCATGCCGGGATCAACCGGGTGGGCAACCGCGCCACCGGCTTCGGCCCAATCCTTGAATCCGCCGATATTGACGACCTTCTGATAACCCATTTCCAGCAACACTTTGCCGGCCAGCGCGGCGCGTCCGCCAGAGGCGCAATAAATCACGACCGGGCGGGCCTTATCAAAGGCTTTGTCGTGATAAGGCGTGCCCGCATCGGCGCGAAATTCCAACATCCCGCGCGAGACATGCACAGCGCCTTCCGCCAGACCGGATTTTTCGACCTCGGGGGCGTCGCGCACGTCCAGCAGCATGGCCCCCTTCTGGATCATGTCCTGGGCTTCGGAGACGCTGACGCGCGGAACCATTGCGTTTGCGGCTTCCATCATTTCTTTTACGGTGCTCGCCATGTCATTTCCTTTGGCTGATTGCATTGCGTTCGGGTTGATGTAGGTCTTGGTGTGCGGCGAAACAAGCGACAGGGGGCCGCAGGGCGGGCTTGTTTTCGAACCGGCCTTTGCCTAGGTAGGCCGGGTAACGAAAGGAAACCCTGATGCGTAACGCCGCCCTTGTTCTTGGAATCATCGCCGGTCTGGTGGGCATGATCGTGGGTTTTTTCAGCTATGGCTATACCGAGTTTATCAACTGGTGGGGCGAGGTGCCGAATACCTTGGAACAGGTCGATCACGTCGGCCGGATACAGGCGGTCAGCCTGATTGCCCCGATCCTGTCGATTGCCGGCGGTGCCATGGCGCGGTCGCGCGCGCTGGTTGGCGGCGGATTGATGATCCTGTCGGCGGTCGGCATGTACTGGGGCTTTGGGTTCAATGTGTTCACCATGTTCCCGATTGCCATGGCCGGGCTTGCCGGGCTGCTGGCCTTGGCGGCGCGGGCACCGGACAGCCATTAGAGCGTATTGCGGTTTACCTGGCGCAAATTGCATCACCTAACGCGTTGAAATCTTTGATTTCAGGCAGCGTTTGGTGAGGCAAGTTTAACGCAATACGCTTTTACCGGCCGGTTTACCCGACAAAGGCCTTTTCCAGCACATATTCACCGGGTTCGGAATTGGACCCTTCTTGCAGCCCCGCCGCTTCAAGCAGCGCGCGCATATCCTTGTTCAGCCCCATGGATCCACAGATCATCACCCGGTCAACGGCCCTGTCAAAAGGCGGCACGCCAAGGTCGCGGAACAGTTCGCCCGAGGCGATCAGGTCGGTGATCCGGCCCATTTTGGGGGTCTCTTCGCGGGTGGTGGTGGGATAATACCACAATTTCCCGCCAGCGATTTCGCTGATGACCTCATCCGCCAGAATATCGGCCACCAGATCGCGGCTGAAATGCAGCGCCGAAGCGGACCGGGTGGTGTGGGTCAGGATCACCTGATCGAATTTCTCATAGACTTCAGGATCGCGCACCAGCGAGGCAAAGGGTGCAACGCCGGTGCCTGTTGAGATCAGATAAAGCCGTTTTCCCGGCAACAGGGCGTCAATCACCAGCGATCCGACCGGCTTGGGGCGGATGATGATCTGGTCGCCGACTTTGATATGTTGCAGCCGCGAGGTCAGCGGGCCATCGGGCACTTTGATCGAATAAAATTCAAGCTCTTCGCCCCAACTGGGCGAGGCAATGGAATAGGCCCGCAGCAAAGGCCGACCATCCCCGTCCAAGAGCCCGATCATCAGAAACTCGCCCGAGCGGAAGCGAAGGCTTTGCGGGCGGGTGACGCGAAAGGAAAACAGCCGGGCATTCCAGTGTTTCACCGCGGTCACGGTTTGGGCGTCGGGCAGGCGCGCCGCTTTGGTCGCGGCCCCGGATTGTGGGGTGGGTTGGTCCATGTCGGATGCTTTCGCCTTTGGCTTTCGGGGTCAAGCCTGTGTAAAGCCGTCAGCGCCGGAATTTAAGCCGTAAAATTGGCGCAAGCGACAGCGGGCGGAAAACCGCTATTGCGCGTCAACAAGGTGGGGGTCGGCGGCAAAGCCGGTCAGTGCCTCTGCTTCGGCCAAACAGTCGATGGCTTCCAAAGGATCGGTGATCCGCAGGGCGCTTTCCCGTGATTTGACCCAAAGGCCATTTGGCCCCAGATAGACAACATTGCCCCCCGAAACCGGTCGCGCCGCCAGGATCTTGGGGGCAAAAACCATCGCCGCCACCGCCTGTGCCGACATGTTCAGGCCGCCAGTCGCTGGGCCAGGTCGCCGATCAATCCGGCCTGCAACAGCGTCCGGTACAGCGGCCGCAACAGGGCCACATGCACGTTCGGCAGGCGGATCGACACATCCGGCGTGACCCGGATCGCGCCGTGGCCGAAAACCTCGGCCGCCTCGGCAATGGCGTTCAACTGATCCGCCGACAAGCGGCCGG
>JAURMY010000248.1 GCA_030830465.1 Alphaproteobacteria bacterium | reverse complement strand
GGTGTCGATCTCAGCCAGCAGGACGATCTGGTGGCCTCGGTTCTGATGGATATGGCGCAGATCGAAACCCGGCCCCGCAGCGAAAAACTGGCCGATGCGCTGGTGTCGGGCATCGCGGATGCGGTCGGGCGCATCCGGTCCCGTCCGCGTCTGTCCGCCGGGTTTTCGGTGCTGAAGGCACCGGATATTCCCTCGGTTCTGATCGAATTCGGCTTCATGTCAAACCCGGCGGATCTGGCAAATCTGGCAACGAAAACCTGGCGCGACAAGGTGATCACCGGGGTGATCGCGGCCCTAGACAGTTGGAGCCTGAGCGACGCCGCCGAAGCGAAACTGTTGCGCCAATGAGGCCGGTTTCACCACGACGGGCGGATTGCCGCCATCAGGGCCACAATACCGGCGGAATACAGCCGCCAAACGGCTGATGAACTTTTGACCTTGCCGGGACTGCCGCGTATATTCCAGCCTGTCCCAACCTGGAGCGACCCTGCGTGCTGCGATCCTTTGTTTCATTTTTCGGCTTTATCTTCAGTTGGCTGACCACAGGTCTGGTCATGGTGGCCCTGGGGATCGGCGCGATTTTCTGGATGTATGGCCGTGGCTTGCCCAATCACGCGCAGTTAAAGCTATATGAACCGGCCACTTTGTCGACGATCTATTCCGGCGAAGGCCGGGTGATGGATGAATTCGCCAAAGAACGGCGGATTTTCACCCCGATTGACGAAATTCCCGATCTGGTCAAATACGCCTTCATTTCGGCCGAGGACAAGAATTTTTACAACCATCACGGCTATGACCCTTTGGGGATCATCAAGGCGGCCCTGGATGCGGCCAAGGGGGGCCGTTTGCGCGGGGCCTCTACGATCACGCAACAGGTGATGAAGAACTTTTTGCTGGACGGCGACCGCTCGGCCGAGCGCAAGGTCAAGGAAATCATTCTGGCGTCAAGGCTGGAAGAAACCCTGCCCAAGGACAAGATTCTGGAGCTTTACCTGAACGAAATTTTCCTGGGTCAGAATTCCTATGGCGTGACCGCCGCGGCCCAGACCTATTTCAACAAGACGTTGGAACAATTATCCCCGCAGGAGGCCGCCTATTTGGCGGTTCTGCCCAAGGCACCGTCCACCTATCACCCGGTCCGGCAGAAAGAGCGGGCCATTGAGCGGCGCAATTTCGTTTTGAAAGAGATGGCGGAAAACGGCTATCTGACCAAGGCCGAGGCGGATACCGCCCGCGCCGCCGACCTTAAGACAGTGCAAAGCGGCGATTTTACCGCCTATGGCGGCTCTTTGCCGCCGCGGGACTATTTCACCGATGAGATCCGCCGCCAGCTTTCCGACACCTTCGGCGAGGAAGAATTTTTTGGCGGCGGCCTGACCATTCGCGCCACCATGGACCCGGTTTTGCAAAAAGAGGCCGCGAACGCGTTGCGCGAGGGGCTGGAAGCTTATGATCGCAAAAAAGCGGTTTATCGCGGTTCGGAACACCATCTGACACCGGAACAATTGGCCACGGAACAGGGCTGGCGTGACGCCTTGGCAGAGGTCAACATGCCCCGCGACATTGATGGCTGGTTTCCCGCTGTTGTGCTGGAGCTCAGCGCGAACGCCGCCCGTGTCGGCATCGAAGGCGAGCCGGAAATCGAAGGCGGACACGGCATCCCCATGGAAGACCTAAGCTGGTCACCGGCGCTGGATGACACCGGCAAAGTCGGAAAAAAAGCCAAGAAACCTTCGGATCTGTTGGCGGTCGGCGATGTCATCTATGTGAAAAAGATCTTCGGGCCGGATGAAACCGTTAAGGTCAAAAAGGGGGAAACCCCGCCGATGGAATTCAAATATTGGTCGCTGCGGCAAATTCCGGCGATCGAGGGCGGTTTCATGGCGATGGATGTCAATACCGGCCGCGTGATTGCCATGCAGGGCGGGTTTTCCTATCAGCATTCGGTGTTCAACCGCACCACACAGGCCACCCGCCAGCCCGGGTCAAGCTTCAAACCGTTTGTCTATGCGGCGGCCCTGGACAGCGGCTATACCCCCGCGACCATCGTGATTGACGCGCCGATTGAGGTGGACACGCCGCAGGGGAAATGGCGGCCGAAAAACTCGTCCAACAAGTTTTACGGGCCCTCGCCCATGCGCACAGGGATTGAACTGTCGCGGAACCTGATGACGATCCGGCTGGCCATGGCGGTTGGGATGGACACGGTGGCCGGCTATGCGGAACGGTTTGGGGTTTATGACTATATGGGGCGGCATCTGGCCAACTCGCTCGGGTCACAGGAAACCACATTGTTCAAGATGGTTGCGGCCTATGCGATGTTCGCCAATGGCGGCGAGCGCGTCGAACCGACGCTGGTCGACCGGGTGCAGGACCGCTGGGGCCGCACGATCTACCGCCACGATCAGCGCGACTGCGTCGACTGCAAGCTCGCGAGCCTCGAGCCCGGCGCCGCTCCGCGCATCAACTCGAACCGCGAACGGGTGTTGGACCCGGTGACCGCCTATCAGCTCACCTCGATGCT
>JAURMY010000247.1 GCA_030830465.1 Alphaproteobacteria bacterium | reverse complement strand
GGGCTGGCGATCAGCCCGCCCTCGAGCCATCCCGCCGCGTGATAGACAAAATTCGTGCCCGACATCACCGCCGACCACAGGCTGTTTGAGGTTTCCCACATCGCCTGACCGTCCGGCACGTTGGCGGCGCACACACCGCTGGCGCGCATCGGCAGTTTGTAAAACCGCGCCATCTGGCCGGTCATCTGGGTCGCGCGCATATATTCAGGGGTGCCGAATGCAGGGGCGCCGGATTTCATATCCACGTTAGAGGTAAAGGTGCCGATGGCCACCGGACAGCCCGGGTTCACCACTTGCAACAACACAATGGCCGCCAGCCCTTCGGCGATTGACAGCGTCACCGCACCCGACATCGTGACCGGCGCCATAGCGCCCGCCAAGGTGAACGGCGTGACGATCACCGGCTGGTTGCGCAGGGCGTGGATCATCGCGCCCTCCAGCATCGGAAAGTCGTGTTTCAGCGGGCTGACCGAATTGATGTTCGTGTACATATGCGGTTTGGAATCAAATTCCTCGCGGGTCATGCCGGCCGCAATCCGCGTCATTTCCATCACATCTTCGACCCGCTCGCGGCCCAGCGAATAAGCGTGCACAACCTTGTCTGACAGGATCAGCTTTTCACTGACGCAATCCAGGTGGCGCACGCTGGCATGGATGTCGATCGGCTCAACCGGATAGCCACCGGCGAAATGGATACAGTTGAAATATTGCGTCAGCTTGATCAGCTTTTTGAAACTTTCAAAGTCGCCCGCGATCTTGCCCACTTCCATGTCCCAGTAATTCGGCGGCGAGGACACGTTGCCAAACAGGATATGCTTGCCGCCCACCGGAATGGCGCGGTCCTTGTTGCGCGGGGTGATGGTGAATTCGGCGGGCGCGTGGGCCAGCATTGCCATCACGAAATCGCGGCCCATTTTCACATTGGTACCGTCGACCTTGCAGCCGGCCTTTTTCAAGATGTCACAGGCGGTCGGGTTCAGGAATTCGATCCCCAATTCCTCAAGAATTCGCATGGCGCCGTTATGGATCGCCTGCACGCCCTCCGGGCCGAGGGGTTCGGTCGGGCGGTCTGTGTTGACGGGAATGCGCCAGGGCATCTGTTCAATCGCGCGGCCCGTGTCACGACGGGTATTGCCGGCGCGTCCGCCGCTGCGTGCTTGTCTGGCCACTTTGATCCCTCTTTTGAATAGTCGCGTCGTTCGTCAGAAAAGGGCCGGAAAGCCCCGCGCCGCTGAATGAAATGCGACCTTTCTTGTCGGTTTTGGTGGAAAATCTGCCTTTTTCGGCCTATCACTGCTTGGACGCGGTGAATCGGTGGTCCAGGTAAAATATCGCGCCAACCAAATTCCTGGCAGCCTTACGAATGGCCCAGAAACCCCGGCAATTCGCCGATATGGTTCAAGATCACATCCGCATAGGGGGCCAGTTCATGGGCTTCGGCAATGCCGGTCAGAACCGCGACCGTCATCATCCCGGCATTGCGTCCCGATATCAGGTCATGGGTGGAATCGCCCACCATCAATACCTGATCCGGCGCAAGACCGACATGCCGGCAAAAGCCGAATTGCATCCCCGATTCGGGTTTCATGCCAAACCCGCTGTCGTACCCCGCGATAAAATCCATCAGCCCGGTAATCCCGACACTGCCCAGATGCGCCCGTGCCGGGGCTTCGGCGTCATTGGTGGCGACGCCCAGCTTGATTCCGCGCGCGCGGAACCCGTTGAGCAGAGGCACCAACGGGGCGGCCTCCCGTGGCACCACTTCCGAGGCGACCTTGTTGATATGGGCCTCGATCTCCTCCGTCGTCCAATCGGGCGCCAGTGCTACGATGGCGGCGGCTTCTTCGCTGGGCGTTCCGGCGATAATGATGCTGGACTTGTCAAAACTGCGGGTTTCGAAATGATAGCCCAGACTGCGGGCCATTTCGACCGCCCGCGCCCGGTTCTGCCGCGCGATGTCCATGAAAAAGGTTTCCGACCAGTTCGCCCATGTGCTGTGAAAATCAAACAGGGTGCCGTCTTTGTCAAAAAGAATGCCTTTGATCTGGTCCGTCATCGCTGTCCCCGCAAGAATTTCGCGGCACCTTCCAACGGCGGCGGCCAGCGGTCAAGCGGCAACAGAGCCAAAGTTCGAAATCTTTTTGGTCGGTATAATTGACAATGACAATTACTTAGTGAACACTGTCAATCATGTCTGCGGAATATAACCTCTCTGATTCATTGGGCTACAGGCTGACCCTGTTGTCGCGCATCAATGAGCGCCGCTTTGAAACCATGCTGACGCCGCTTGGCCTGACCCGTGTGACCTGGTGCGTTCTGCTGGCCATCGGTCAGGAAGGCCTGCAAAGCCCGTCGGAAATCGCCGAATGGATCGGCATTGACCGAACCGCCACGTCCCGCGCGCTTCGGGGGCTTGAGCGCCACAAACTGATCGAACGCCGCAGCGGGACGCAGGACAAACGCACCAAGATTGTGGACATCTCCAAGGCCGGCGCCGCGGCGCTTGCCGACGCCAACCAGGCTGCCCGGCAAAACAGCGGCCACTTCAAATCGAAACTGACCTGGTATGAGCAGGACATGCTGTCCACCATCATTCAAAAACTGATCCAGGACGAAATCCGCGACATTCCCAGCCTTTGAAAGAACCGCCATGGGCAAATTGTTTTCCTACAAGAACCGTCCGCCGCATCTGGGCCCCTATCCATTGGAGACCCTGAAACGGGGTCCACAGGCCGATCTGACAACCGTGCCGCCAATGCGGCAAGTGTCGTTCAGACGGGCCGGGGATCCCCTGTCGCTGGTCAACGCCATGCAGGAATATCAGGCCATGCTGGACGCCACCCGCGAGGGTATGGTGAAAAGGGAAACCGCGGATATTCCGCAAGACCCCGAAGTTCGGGCGCGGCATCTGAAAGCCTTCGGGTATTATTGCGACGCGGCCATGGTCGGGCTTTGCG
>JAURMY010000030.1 GCA_030830465.1 Alphaproteobacteria bacterium | reverse complement strand
GCCAAACACCGCCCGACGGGTCGGTGGTTCTGGCAATCACCGGGGACGAGGAAGGGATTGCGACTGACGGTACGGTGGCCTTGCTGGATTGGATGCGGGCAAGAGGCGAAACCATAGATCATTGTCTGGTGGGGGAACCGACCTGTCCCGAGCGGATGGGCGATATGATGAAGATCGGGCGGCGAGGCTCGATGACCGCTTATTTTACCGTCACAGGCAAGCAGGGGCATTCGGCCTATCCGCACCGGGCGCTGAATCCGGTGCCGCCGATGGCGCGGCTGATGGACCGGCTGGCCAGCCATGTTCTGGACGAGGGCACCGACCATTTTGATGCGTCAACCCTGGCGGTGACGACCATTGATACCGGCAACAAGGCCAATAATGTGATCCCGGCCCAGTGCCGCGCCACGGTCAACATCCGGTTCAATGACAGCCACACTGCGCCAGGCCTGACGGAATGGCTGGATCGCGAAGCGGCGCGGGTTGCGGCGGAAACCGGCGTGAAAATCGACATGCGCGTGCAGGTGTCAGGAGAAAGTTTTCTGACCGCCCCCGGCGAATTGTCCGACCTTATCGCGGCGTCGGTCACCGCGGAAACCGGTGTGAAACCGGTTCTGTCGACCTCGGGCGGCACATCGGATGCGCGGTTCATCAAGGATCATTGTCCGGTGGTCGAATTCGGGCTGGTCGGCAAGACGATGCATCAGGTGGATGAATGCGTGCCGGTTCAGCAGATCCATCAGCTTAAGGCGATCTATGCGCGTGTCCTGCGGGGATATTTTGGCGCCTAGGCCAACAGTGGTCATCATGGTCAAGGAACCGGTTGCGGGGCGGGTGAAAACCCGGCTGGGGCGGGACTTGGGGATGGTCAGGGCCGCCTGGTGGTTTCGCCATCAAAGCCGGGCCCTGATCCTGCGACTGGCGGCAGACCGGCGTTGGCGGGTGGTTCTGGCGGTGGCCCCGGATACCCGCATAAACGCGCCGTTCTGGCCGCCGAACATTGCGCGGATGCCGCAGGGAACAGGTGATCTTGGCGACCGGATGGGACGGATACTCCGTGATTTGCCGTCCGGGCCGGTGGTGGTGATCGGCGCGGATATTCCCGGTATCCGCCGCGCGCATATTGCGGCGGCTTTCAAGGCGCTTGGCGATCATCAGGCGGTATTTGGTCCGGCAGTGGATGGCGGATATTGGCTGATGGGGTTGAAACGTCAGAAACCCGCGCCAAAGGCGATGTTCAGCGGGGTACGCTGGTCAACCAGCCATGCGCTTTCGGATACGGTAAAGAGCTTGCCGGGGCTGAGCGTGGCCCTGATTGATCGATTGCGGGACGTGGACACAGCGGCCGATCTGCCGCCCCGACATGTGTGACGTTTCAACATGACGATCCTGTTCGGGCATGCTAAGGCTCGGCCATGAAAACGCTCCCGACCAAAGCGGATCTTCTGCGCTTTATCGAAGAAAACCCGACCCGCACCAACAAGCGCGATATCGCGAAGGCTTTTGGCATCAAAGGTGCCGCGCGCATTGACCTGAAGCGGATGCTGAAAGAACTGACGGCCGAAGGCCATCTAGAAAAGCGCAAGCGCAGCTTTTCGGACACATCCGACCTGCCGCCGGTGGCGGTTCTTGTGGTGGCAAAGCCGGATGCAGAGGGCGACCTGTTTGCCGTGCCGATGGACTGGAAAGGCAAAGGAGCCGCACCTCGGGTTCTGCTGGTGCCGAAAAAAGGCGATCCGGCTTTGGCGGCGGGCGACCGGGTTCTGGTGCGGCCGTCGGCAACCCCCGATCTGGATCACAGCCACGAAGGCCGGTTGATCCGGCGGATCGGCACCGGTCCGGCCAAGATCCTGGGGCTGTTCCGCAAGGGTTCCGAAGGCGCGCGCGTGGTGCCGATTGACAAGAAATCGGACCGCGAGTGGTTTGTGCCCGACGGCGAGGAAAACGGCGCGCGCGACGGAGAACTGGTGGAGGCCGAGCAAACCGGCCCGAAGGGGCGCATGGGCCTGCCGCGTGCCAAGATCGTCAACCGTTTGGGCGATCCGATGGCGCCCAGGATGGTGTCGCTTTATGCCATTCACACCCACGGCATCCCTGACAGTTTTCCCGATGATGTTCTGGCCGAGGCCGAGGCTGCCGATGACATCGCGCTGGGCCGCCGCGAAGACCTGACCAAACTGCCCCTGATCACCATCGACCCTGCCGATGCCCGCGACCGGGACGATGCGGTTTATGCGGCGCGCGACAGCGATCCCGCCAACGAAGGCGGTTTTGTGATCTGGGTCGCGATTGCCGATGTGGCGCATTATGTGACCCCCGGTTCCCGTCTTGACCGCGAGGCGCGGCTGCGGGGCAACTCGACCTATTTCCCGGATCGGGTGGTGCCGATGCTGCCGGACAACCTGTCGGGCAACCTGTGTTCGCTGCACGGCAATGTGGACCGGGCCTGTCTGGCGGTGCGGATGGTGGTGAACGCGCGGGGCGCAAAGATCGGCCACAGCTTCACCCGCAGCCTGATGCATTCCAAGGCATCGTTGAGCTATGAACAGGTTCAGGCGGCGCGGGACGGCAAGCCTGATGCGGTGACGGCCCCGCTTGTCGCCGATGTGATTGCCCCCTTGTACGAGGCCTATGCCGCCCTCAGCAAAGAACGCGACAACCGCCAGCCCCTGCATCTGGACCTGCCGGAACGCAAGATCGTGCTGTCGGATGACGGGCATGTCACCTCGGTGGCCTTCCGCGACCGGTTTGATGCGCATAAGCTGATCGAGGAGTTCATGATCCTCGCCAATGTCTGCGCGGCTGAAACGCTGGAGGCCAAACGCCGGCCGTTTCTGTACCGGGTGCATGAAGAGCCGGCGCCGGAAAAACTGGAAGGGCTTCGGGATGTCGCGCAGGCGGCGGGTTTGGTGCTGGCCAAGGGGCAGGTTCTGAAGACCGCGCATTTCAACCGCCTGCTGGATGCCGCGGCGGGGACGGAAAACGCCGAGATCATCAATATGTCGGTGCTGCGGTCGATGACGCAGGCCTATTACGCGCCACAGAATTTCGGCCATTTCGGGCTGAGCTTGCGGCGCTATGCCCATTTCACCTCACCGATCCGGCGCTATGCCGATTTGATCGTGCATCGCGCGCTGATTTCAGCGCATGGCTGGGGCGAGGACGGCCTTTCGGAAATGGATATCGAACGGCTTGCCGATACCGGCGACCTGATTTCCCAGGCCGAGCGGCGCTCGATGATGGCCGAGCGGGACACCAATGACCGGTATCTGGCTTCTTATTTGTCAGAACGGGTCGGCAATGAGTTTGAGGGCAAGATTTCCGGCATCGCCCGATTCGGCCTGTTCGTGCGGTTGCATGAAACCGGTGCCGACGGGCTGATTCCCATATCCACTTTGGGGCGGGAATATTTCCACCATGACGAGGCGGCGCAAACCTTGACCGGCGAACAGTCGCGTCTGGTTCTGAAGCTGGGGCAACCGGTGACTGTCCGGCTGGCCGAGGCGGTGCCTGTGACCGGCGGGCTGATGTTCGAACTGTTGGCGGTAGAAGGCAAACCGATGCCGCGCGGCAGCGGGCGTGGTGCTGGTGGCGCGCGCGGGCGGAAAATCTCGGCGCACCGGATCAAGAAGCGGAAGGAACGCACCGTCGCAAGGCGGCGCAAAACCAAGGATTGATCCATCGGCAAGCCCTTGCCGATCCGGTTCAGCAAACGCTTTGTGTGGCGGCGATTTCCCTGTAAACTGACTGGAAAACAAGACGAGCAGGAGAAGTTGATGAAATGGTTCGCAGGATCGGTCTGCCTTGTCTTTACGGTTTTTCTGGCCGGTCTGGTGCAGGCCTCGGGCGATGTTCTGACCTTGGATTTCCGCCCCAAACCCCGCCCGGAAACGGCGGCGCCCGCTGAGGTTCGCGTGGCCACGTCAAATGCGCGGTTTGAGTATTGGATCAAGGCGTTTCGGGCCAAAGCCCTGGCACGCGGTATTTCCGCTTCGGTTTACGACCGCGCCTTTCGCGGCGTGCAGTATAACGAATATGTGGTCGAAAAGGACCGAAATCAAAGCGAGTTCACCAAGCAGATATGGGATTATCTGGACACGGCCACCTCTGCTGAACGGGTGAAGAACGGGCAGGCCGCCTATCGCAAGAACCGGGCGCTGATGGCGCGGATCGAAAAGCGCTATGGCGTTGATGCCAAGGTTGTTCTGGCGATTTGGGGTCTGGAAAGCGCCTATGGCACCCATATGGGCGATATCCACATGATCGAGGCGCTGGCCACCCTGGCCTTTGACGGGCGGCGCAAATCCTTTTTTGAGGCCCAGTTGATCGCGGCCCTTGGGATCATCCAGTCGGGCGATGTGACCCCGGACAACATGACCGGATCCTGGGCCGGCGCGATGGGCCATACCCAGTTCATTCCCACCAGCTATGTCGCCTATGCACAGGACCTGCGCGGGGACGGCAAGCGCGACATCTGGTCGGATGACCCGGCAGATGCGCTGGCATCTACGGCGAATTACCTGGCCAAACACGGTTGGGTCAAAGGCCAACCCTGGGGGATGGAGGTCAAACTTCCGGCCAAATTCGATTTCAGTCTGGCCGGTGAACGGGTCAAGAAATCCGTGCCACAGTGGCGGGCGCTGGGCGTTACCACGATCAATGGCCAGAAGCTGCCGGACTATGGCACATCCTCGATCCTGTTGCCTGCCGGGTCGCAAGGGGTGGCCTTCATCATCTTCAAGAACTTCCATGTGATTGAAACCTATAACACCGCGGATGCCTATGTGATCGCTGTGGGTCATCTGGGCGACCGGATCATGGGCGGGGACGAATTCAAGACCGCCTGGCCGCGCGGTGACAAGGCGCTGTCCTTTACCCAGAAAAAAGAAATGCAGGCGCTGCTGACGCGCAAAGGTTTTGACACCGAAAAAGTGGATGGCATCGTCGGGCCGATGACCATTGCGGCGATCCGGGCGTTTCAGGCCTCGTTGGGGCTGACGCCGGACGGATATGCCTCAACCGACCTGCTGGATTTGCTGAAACAGCGGTGATATCAGTCTTGCGCCGCCCAGTCGGCCGATTGCATTTCGCGCAGGCGCGAGGCGGTGCGCTGAAATTCAAAGGATTCAGCGCCCTCGGGGTACAGGGCTTCGGGTTCAGCTTCAGCAGAGCAAATCAGTTGGCATTTCGCCTCGTAAAGCGCGTCAATCAGAATGACAAAGCGTTTTGCTTCATTGTTGCGCGCGCGGCTTAGGACCGGAATGTTTTCAAGCACCAAAAGGCGGACCGCGCCCGCCAGCGCCAGAAAATCACCCGGCCCCAATGCCCGCCCGCAGAGATCGGCAAAATCGGCACGCGCCACGCCGTTGCAATATCTTGGCAGGATCAGTTTGCGCGATTTCACCTGCAAGGTCAGTTTCTGTTCGCCGCCCTCCGTCAGGTCCTGCCATATCCTGTTGATCGCGGTCGTCGCCGCCGCGTTGTCGGGCGTGAAATAGGTTTGCTGCCCACGCAACCTGTCCTGGCGGTAATCCGCAGCGCTTTTCAGATGCAATATGTCCATGCGGTCCTTGATCAAGGCGATGAACGGCAGAAACAACTGGCGGTTCAGGCCGTTCAGATAAAGATCATCCGGCCGGCGGTTTGACGTGGTCACGATCACCACACCCTGCGCCAGCAGCGCTTCAAACAACCTGCCCACAAGCATGGCATCGGTGATGTCGTTGATCTGCATTTCGTCAAAACACAAAAGCCGGGCTTCGGCGGCCACTGCCGCCGCAACGGGCGCCAGCGGATCGGCGGTTCCGGCTTTGCGCTGCTCATATAGGGCCGTGTGGATTTCCTGCATGAAGGCATGAAAATGCACGCGCTTCTTGCGGTCGATATCCGTATGGGCAAAGAACAGGTCCATCAGCATGGATTTCCCCGCACCCACCCCGCCCCAGATATACACCCCCCGCGCAGGATCAGCCGGCTTGCGCTGAAACAGATTGCCCAGCAACCGGTTGCGCCGAAGCGAGCTGTCCTGCAGCCAGCCGCGCAATGCTTCAAGGGCCTTTACGACCTCCACCTGGGCGCGGTCGCTTTTCAGCTGACCGGTCGTCACCTTGGCATCGTAAAGAGAGATCAGGTCGTCGGGCATGGGGTCCTGTTGATCGGGGCGGCCTGTCCGGAAAACAGAGGGGCCGGACAGGTCATTATCGCTTTGACCTTACCTCTGAAATGGTTCAGCGTCGCGCCCTGAAATCAAACGGAAACCCTCATGTCAAGCACCCGCATCCCGTTGTTCACCCCGGTTCTGGTCGGGGGATGTATCATCATCATGATGGGTTTTGCCATCCGCGCCTCGTTCGGCGTGTTTCAGATACCGATTGCCACGGAATTTGGCTGGCTCAGGTCGGATTTTTCGATGGCGATTGCGATTCAGAATCTGGCCTGGGGCATCGGACAGCCTATTTTCGGCGCACTGGCCGAACGGTTCGGCGACCGGCGCGCGATCATCGCGGGTGGTTTGTTTTATGCGATCGGCCTGATCCTTTCCAGTTTCGCCGTGACCCCCGGGGCGCATCAGTTTCTGGAAGTTCTGGTGGGTTTTGGGATCGCCGGCACCGGATTTGGCGTG
>JAURMY010000246.1 GCA_030830465.1 Alphaproteobacteria bacterium | reverse complement strand
GATGAAAATGCCACACCGACGGAACTGGCCGTTCTGACTTCCGCCCTGCCCTCGCACCGGCCCTCGGATTTTGAAAAGATTGTCGAAAAGACGACAATCATCATGGCGTCGGCTTCGGCCACGGCGGACAGCGGCGCGCGTTCTGACACAAACGTCATAACCTCTGACGAGGATAGCGAACCCGACACCAACAACGCACCGATCCTGCCGACCCGCGCCAATGTGGCAAAGCAGGCCACAATCAAGAACGTGTTGAACCCCAGCACCCTGAATCTGATCGGCGTTTACGGAACGCCGTCAAACCGCCGTGCCCTGTTGCGCCTGCCCAGCGGTCGCTATGTCAAGGTTGAAATCGGAGACCGGATTGACGGCGGGCGGATCGCAGCGATTGACGTCGACTCGCTCAGCTATGTCAAAAGCGGCCGGAACCGGATCCTGAAGATCCCGCAATAAGATCAGTCGTTGTCGGTCAGGCCCGCGCCGGCACCCGCCAGACGGGACTGTTCGCTTGCCGGCACATAGGTGCGCGCCGCCAAGGCCCCGATTTCCGACCAATCCCCGTCCGCTACGTCAAACAGCGGCTGGGGCATCCCGTCGCCCGGCACCTCAGCCGTATAAGGGCTGATGCGGATCGCACCCGGGGTTTCCGGCAAGGCCCCCTCCAAATGCAGCATCCCGGCCGAAATCAGGGCGAAACCGCCCCCACCCAGGGTTATCGCAAAACGGCTGTTCTGCTCCTCTGCCGCCACCAAGGCCAGACCCAGGGCAAAAGCGGGCGTCGTAAGGTTCAGCGCCTGCGCCTCAGGCGCGCCCGCGGCCACCCGGTCGAGGGCCGAAACCGTCATGGCAATCTGTTGACCGGTCAAGGCCTGCAACAGCAGGGCCGCACCGTTGATGCCATGACCATGCAACCGCGCCGCCGCGCGTCCGGCATCATCTGCCAGGCCCGTCGGCAGGCCTGCGCCCCTACCCGCCTTGCGGGCGGCGTTTTCAATTTCGTTCAGCGACAGTCTCACAGCGCGCCCTCCAATACCGGCAACCACCAGTCATCCGCATCCATCCGGTCAATATCCTCAAACAGGGGGGCGCCCTGATACATGGTAATTCTGGTCCAACGATCGGATTTCGGATCGAATTTCGAGGCCCCGAAAAACGCCAGTTTGCAGCGCAGCATGTCAATCGGCAGGCAGGTTTCCGCGATCAGGTTGTCGCGGATCTCGGAATAGGGATATTGCGCCGCCACTTGCACCCGCCGGGCAACAAAGCGGTGTTCGGGCAGGCGCGCCAAAAACGCGGCAAGCGTTTCGTCGGCGGGTGCTGCGGCCAGATCGCGGGCAAAGTCCTTGGCCCGCCGCGCGATATCAAGCGGGGATTCAAGCTCGGCCCCGGGTTCCAGCAACCGGTCGCCCAGACGGGGTTCCAGTTTTTCCTCGGATACATACCAGAACCGGCGATGTTGCGCGGGGTCGTCAAAATCAAGCCCGACCGCCCAATCCCACTGTTCCGCCACCTGCGCACGCATCGCGGCAACCGTCAGACCAGCCGCAAAACTGCCGCGTGTGGCGCTTGACATCTGAGCCGCCAGATCGTCCACCAGATCGCCGCAGGGTTCAATCAGCAGGGCGTTCATCAGTTCCTGACATTCCACCGGCCCGGCAGCCGCCAGATCCTGCAACCGTTGCCAGACGCCCGCGGCTGCCAGCCATTCAGGCGTGGCGGTATTCATGATCCGGTCCCAGTCGCCGCGCAATTCCAGCACCCGGTCCATCTGTCTTTGGTCCGGTACAGTCCACTGTTGCAGATGCTGCCCGGCGCGCAGGATCAACTGGCGCAACCGGTCACGATGGGCCTCGGTTGCCTCCGCTTGCGACAAGACCCGCGCCAAGGCGGTTTCCCGCGCCATGATCCAGTTGTTCAACAAGGTCGGATGACTGACCAGAAAGGGCGCCATGCCCAGACCGGTCGAATTCCCGATCCCCAGATGGCGTTTGCGGCGCGCCTCCAGCGGCACAAACCGCGCGGGCGATTTCTTGCGCGCCACATGCTCCACCAGATCCAGCGTAAAGCCCCGCACCAGCCAAACCGCCAGCATTTCCGCAGCAAACGGCCCGGACAAGCCGGGACGCGCCGCGAAATTCACCCGGTCCGCGATGCCGAACTTGCCGTTGCCATATACCGCGGTGGTTCGCATCAGATAGCCGACGCTTTGGATTTGCGAAAGCGACGGCTGTTCGCCGGAGGCCAGACAATCGACCACATGATCAAACATCCGCACGGATTTGTTGGCGCGGCACAAAACCAGTTCGCTGTCGGCGAAACGCCCCGCTTCCTGTTTCGGGGCGTTGGCCTGCAAGCGGTCCAGATCGGCGGTTTTCGGGACTCCGTCAAACAGGACATAGGAACTGTCCCAGGCCTCGGCGATCACCCGGTCGGTGCGGTTTTCCGGTGCCAGCGGGGTGGAAAAGGCGACAAGGCTGTAGGTGTATCCGCCAAGGTCAAGGGCATAGACCGCCCGGCCGAAGCCCTGATCGTCAATGTCCCAGACCGGGCGGGTGACTTGCGCCTTTTCCGCCGCGATCCGACGCAAAAGAACGCGCATAAAGCTCAGCCGGGTCGGATAGGACGCACCCAGTCGTTCCAGCCGCATGACCTTGGCTGCGGATCTTAAAGCAACGTTCATTGCGTGACCCCGCCAAAGGATTTTGCATAGAACCGGTGCCAGTTGCCGCCCATGATGCCCGCCACCTCGTCGCCGGAAAATCCGACCTTGTTGAGCGCCGCTTCGATATTGCCAAAGTCGCGGTTGTCGCGGAACCAGTCGGGTTGGGCCGGAAAACCGGCAGCGGTGGCAGAGCCTTCCCCGAAATCCAGTGTCTTGGTCCAGCGCCCGTTGCGCATCCATTCGACCACGGAATCCGGCTGATCCTGACACAGATCGCTGCCAATCCCCAGATGCGCCGCCCCCATCAGTTCGGCGGTGCGGGCAATCGCCTCGGCAAAACTTTGAACCGTGCAGTTTGAGCCGCCCTTCAGGTGATGCGGATAGAGCGAAAAGCCCAGCATGCCGCCGCTGTCGCCCAGCGCTTTCAAAACACGGTCCGACTTGTTGCGCAGGGCCGGGTGCCAAAACGCAGGGTTGGCATGGGTGATTGCGATGGGCCGGTCCGAGAATTCAATGGCCTCAAGGGTCGATCTTTCCGCCGAATGGCTCATGTCGATCACCATCCCGACACGGTTCATTTCACGGATCACCTCGCGGCCCATACGGGTGATGCCGGTGTCCTCGGCCTCATAGCAACCGGTCGCCAGAAGCGACTGGTTGTTATAGGTCAGTTGCATGAACCGCACGCCCAGATCGTGCCAGACCTGCACCAAACCGATGTCGTCCTCAATCGGCGACGGGTTCTGAAACCCGAAAAAGATCGCGGTGCGCCCGGTGTCCTGCGCCCGGGTCACATCTGCGGCGGTTTTGCCGTGAAAGATCACGTCCGGCAGGCGTTCAAACCAGCGGTTGAAGGCCTCGACATTGTGGACCGCTTCGCGAAAATTCTCGTGATAAGCGATGGTCACATGGACGGCATCCACCCCGCCGTCGCGCATCTGGCGAAAGATCTTTTCAGACCAGTTGGCATATTGCAGGTTGTCAATCCGTGGTGTTTTCATCTTGTCCTCAATAGCCCGCGGCGCGGTTCACTTCGTTCAGGAAAGGCCCGCCCGTCGCCAGCCTCAGGTAATTTTCAGCGACATCCGGAATGCCGCCATCCACCGACCAGCCTGAACTGTGCGGCGAAATGATGACCTTGGGATGGGTCCAGAAGGGATGGCCCCCGGGAACCGGTTCCTGATGAAACACATCCAGAACCGCCCCGCCCAAAGGCCCGTCCAGCGCCGCCACCAAGGCCTTGTCATCGACCAGATCGCCCCGGCCCATGTTCAGGAAAACGGCACCGGGTTTCATCGCCTGAAAGAACCCGGCATCCGCCAGTCCCCGCGTTTCCGGGGTGGAGGGCAGCACGGAAATTACGAAATCCGCATCTGCAAGGGTGGGGTTCAGACCGTCAAGGCCGGTGCGGGTTATGACATTCGGCAAGGTTTTCGGCGACCGGCTCCAACCGCTGACATGAAACCCGACCATGTGAAACAGGGCCGCGGTGCGCGCACCGACATGACCAAGCCCAAGGATCGCAACGCCGGTGTTCGCGGCGCGTCGGGGGGCCTGCCCGCGCCATTCACCGGCCCGTT
>JAURMY010000029.1 GCA_030830465.1 Alphaproteobacteria bacterium | reverse complement strand
GGCCTTTCTGGGCGGGTTTTCCAGCGCGACCTCGATGGTGATTGTGGCGGCAATTGCCCTGGCAACGATGGTTTCAAACCATATCGTCATGCCGTTCTGGCTTTATCTGCAAAGGTCGCGCGCGGCGGTCAGCGGCGATGTGCGCAACATTCTGATGCTTAGCCGGCGGATCAGCATTGCCGCTATTCTGGCGCTGGGCTATGGCTATTTTCGATTTACCGGCGGCACCGGGGCGCTGGCGTCAATCGGTCTGATCGCCTTTACCGGCGTGGCCCAGGCCCTGCCGGCGATGCTGGGCGGGCTGTTCTGGCGCGGCGCCACCCGGCGCGGGGCGATTGCCGGCCTGAGCGCCGGGTTCTTCCTGTGGGTCTATACCTTGTTTCTGCCCAGTTTCGGCGGGGCGTGGGTGATGTCGGTCGAGATGCTGCAAAACGGCCCTTACGGCATTGAAATGCTGAAACCCGGCGCGTTGTTTGGCATGCGGGATATGGACCCGCTGGTGCATGCGCTGTTCTGGAGCATGGGGGTCAATACACTGTTGTTTGTTCTGGTGTCTTTGGTGACCTTCCCCAACCCGCTGGAACGGTTGCAGGGGGTTCAGTTTGTCAATGTGTTCCAGCATTCCTCGGGTCAGGGCCGACCGGCCTCAATGTCGGTAGCAACGGATGATTTGCTGGTGGTCGCGCAGCGTATTTTGGGCAGCGAACCGGCCCTTTCGCTGTTTCGCGACGCGGCGCGAAGCCAGGGCAAAGACGGCGACCTGCCAGAGCCGACCCGTGATTTCGTGGAACGCCTTGAGCGCCAGATGGCCGGGACGGTCGGCGCCGCCACCGCACATGCAATGATCGGGCAGATCACCGACGGCGCCGCCCTTTCGGTGGAGGACCTGATCGCGGTTGCTGATGAAACCGCCCAGATCATGGAGCATACCCAACAACTTGAAGCGAAATCGCGTGAACTGTCCCAGACCGCGCGGCAATTGCAATTGGCCAACGAAAAATTGACCGAACTGAGCATTCAGAAGGACGGCTTTCTGAGCCAGATCAGCCATGAATTGCGAACGCCGATGACCTCGATCCGGGCCTTTTCGGAAATCCTGCGCGAGGGCGAGGACCTGTCGGACGATCAGGTTCGGAAATATTCGGCGATTATTCTTGAGGAAAGCATCCGGTTGACCCGCCTGCTGGACGAAATTCTTGAGTTGAGCGTGCTGGAAAACGGGCAGGTGTTGCTGAAGCGCGAGAAGGGGCGGCTGTCGGATCTTCTGGACCGGGCGGTGACGGCCACTTCCAGTTACGACAATGCGCGAAAGCTGATCGTCAAACGCGACAGTGCCGCCGAAAAAGTGCCCCTGAACACCGATCTGGACCGCCTGTCACAGGTGTTCATCAACCTGATTTCCAACGCGCGGAAATATTGCGCGGCGGATGTCGCGGAGCTGACGATTTCGGTCCGTCGCAAAGCCGGATATGTGACAATGGATTTTCATGATAACGGCGAGGGTATTGCCGAAAAGCACCGCGAAATCGTGTTTGAGAAGTTTTCGCGCCTGTCGGACGCCTCGGCAGCGGGCAGCGCTGGCCTTGGGCTGGCGATCAGCCGGGAAATCATGCGCAATCTGGGCGGCACGATCGACTGCGTGCCGACGCAATCCGGCACCTGTTTCAGGGTTCGGTTTCCGGCCGAAATCAAGGGCGCCGAGAATGCCGTGATTTTTTGATCGCCAAAGGCAATCCTTTGTCAATGTTTGCCGCGCTAAAGTGGTGAAAACACGACAAAAGCACCGGGACAGATGACAGCGCCAAACGGCACCATTCGGAAAATGATCGCGCATGCGACGCAGGTGGATTCGCCGGTATTTGCCGGGGCCGGTCCCTGCCTGAATGCCGCGATTGGCCAGGTCGCGCTGGATGGGTTTGGCATCCAGGCGCAGTTTGGCGAGCAGACGACGGGCCACAGTTCCTTGCCGGACCTGTTGTCGGCGGCCCCCAATCCGGGATTGCTGGTCGTCCTTAAGCTGGCAGGCGGGCGGCAGGGGCTGGCCTGGCTGGACCCCTTGCTGGTCAACGCCCTGATTGAGGTGCAAACCCGCGCGCCGGACAAATCTGTGCTGAAAATTCCGCGCAAACCAACGTTGATTGACATTGCCCTGTGCGGTCCGCTTGTTCAGACCATTCTGGCGGCTTTCACGCGGGAAATGAACAAGGTGTTCGGCGGTTCCGCCATGGCTGCTATGTCCATCGACCGGCATGAAACCGACGCGCGGCAACTGGCCTATGCCTTGCCTGCGGGCAGTTATGGGTGGGTCGAAGGGGCCTTGCAGTTTCAGGACGGGATTCGCGGCGGGTTGTTCCGCATAGCCTTGCCAAAGACCTGTTGGAGCCAAGGCGGGCAGACCGGGCCGGTGGCGGCGGATCCCGCATGGCGATCTAAAATGCTGGCGGCTGTTATGGCGGCACCCTGCCGGATGGATGCGGTTCTGGATGTGATCGAAATGCCATTGGGCCGGGCGCTGGGCCTGCGTGTGGGCGATGTTCTGCCCCTGTCACCGTCGGCTTTGTCGGACCTGAAGCTGCGGGCAGTGGACGGGCAGACCGTGTTTTCCGCAAGGCTTGGTCAATTCAAAGCGAAAAAAGCGGTTTGCCTGACCGGTTCCACACTTGTGCCTTTGCAACAGGCGGCCCAGTCGGGGGCCGACCCGGCGGAATAAGTATATCCCCGGCTTTCGTGATATTTCGGTTTTGGCCCGTGCCCAAGCCGGCCGGTCGCCCGTGCGGCGGGGTCAGGTGCCGCCGGGCGGGTCTATTCTTCGGGTGAAACAAGGGTCAGTTCGCCAGTGGCTTCCAGTTGCCGGATGCCTTGAATGACGGCGCTCATTGCGGCATCGGCGTCTTTGGGTTTTACGTCACCCAGTTCCTTCACCTCGTCAGACAGTTGTTCAGACAGGCGCTTGGACATATTCGCCAAAATGAAATCCGCCGCGTCCTTTTCACTGATCATCGCGCCGGCCAAGGCGGTGACAAGGGTGTCGTTGTCAACCGCCCGCACCAGTTTGGGCACATCCTTGATTTCCACCCGGTCCGGTATGTCGGCAAATGTGAACATCACGCGGCGCACCTGTTCGGCCAGATCGGCATTGGCGGTTTCTAGGCTTTTCAGCAGGTCTTCACGCGCCGTTCCCGGGGCGAAGTTCAGAATTGCACCCACCCGGTCAACCGGTGTTCCCGCCAAAGCCCCCTTATCGGCAAATTTTGCGGCAGACGCTTCAATCGCATTACCGATATAGGTGATGGTTTCCTGATCGATCCTTTCGGCCTTGAGGGCGGCAAATGCCGCCGCATTGGCCTGTTCGGGGTCCATCGAAGACAGAATTTGTGCGGCAAGCGAGGCCGGTATTTTTGACAGGGCGATCGCACAGACCTGCGGGGTTTCCTGCACCAGAATTTTTCGCAGAACGTCGGCTTCCAGGGCGGAAACGAACAGCCAGGGATCGCGCGGGGCGGTCGGGTCGACCGTACCGGCCAGCCGGGTGCGCACTTCGGGGCTCAGGTATTTGTCAAGCATTGTCATCGCCCCGGCGAGGCCCGACTTGAAATAAAGCGCCATGGAATCAAATTCCGACAGGAATTCCTGCACCACGGCCAATGTGGTCGCCTCATCCACAAAACGCAGGCTGGCCATGGCACGGACCAGCCGGGTCATCGCCCCGGCTTCAAGCTTGTCTATCGGCAGGTTGTCCGGCCCGCCGGACATCAACCTAACGATAATCGCGGCTTTCTGGTCGCGGCTGAGATGCCGGCTGCGCGGATTGTCCGCCCCCGGTTGACGCGCGTCGCCCGCTGCCGGGCGCATCGTTTTTGCCGGCACCGGCAACAGATTTTCCGACTTGGCCCCACCCATGGTGGCAAGTGCATTTGACATCGCAGACCCCTCTCGCATGTCATCCCCAAGGCGCAGGATCACCGATAGGTGTTAAGCTTGCCTTACGGTCCTGTGGCGCCCGACTTTCCCATTGTTGCGCCAGTTTTGGCGTGCAAAACTGGGCCTGAAACGTGAATTGAAACAGGTCAGCCGGTGGGCAATCAGGACGCAGCGCCAGACTTTTTCGGCCCGCCGGTGATCCGTCAGGCTGGCGATATGGGTATTCTGGTGGAGTTTGGCGCGATTTATGATCCCGTCATCAACGCCGCCGTTCTGGCCTTTGACGCCGCCTTTGATGAAGACAAGCCCGCCGGTGTTTTGGAAACGGTGCCAAGTTTCCGGTCTTTTCTGATCCGGTTTGACCCGTTTGAATTGCCTTATGCGCGACTGGAACAGCATCTGACCCAGTTGTTGGCACGCGAAAACTGGTATCGCGCACCGCCGCCGCAGAACCGAAAAGAGTGGGTCCTGCCAGTGGTTTACGGCGGATCGCGCGGGCCCGATCTGGGTGAGGTCGCCGACATGATGGGCCGGCGCGAGGATCAGGTCATCGCGGAACATTGTGCCGGGCCGCTGAACGTCGCGATGTTGGGGTTCTCGCCGGGGCTGGCCTATTTGGGGCAGTTGCCGCCCGTATGGGACTTGCCGCGCCGATCGGAAATCACGCCCCAGGTGCCTGCTGGCGCGGTTCTGGTGGCGGTTCGGCAGACGGTTCTGCCCTCAACTGCCATTCCAACCGGGTGGCGGCAAATCGGGCAAACCCCGTTTCGCGCCTTTGATCCGGTGGCAAAAGTCCCGTTTCTGGTGGCGCCCGGCGATCGGATCCGATTTGAACCGGTCACCGAGGCGGCTTATGCGGCCTTTGATATGACCGCCCTTCGCCGTGAGGGTGGCAGATGACGGCGCTTGAAATCCTGTCCATCGCGCCGACTGCGACCGTGCAGGATCGGGGCCGCATCGGATGGTTGCGTTATGGCGTGACCGGCAGCGGCGCGATGGACGCCTATGGCTTGGCCGAGGGGCAGGCGCTGCTGGGCAATGGGCCCGATGCCGCCGCCCTGGAATTCGCCGCGTTTGGCGGGCGGTTCAAAGTGGCGGGCGGCGGCGTTTTTGCCACATCCGGCGCGGCTATGGAGCTGAAAATCAACGGGACAAGGGCGGATTGGCGGCGCAGCCATGCCTTGCGCGATGGTGATATTCTGGAAATCGGCGCGGCAAATGATGGGGTTTACGGTTATTTGCACGGGCCGGGCGGATTTCAGACCGAGACTGTAATGGGCGCGCGGGCGACACATCGGCGTGCCGCGATCGGGCATGTTCTGGCCGCCGGTCAGGTTTTGCCCTGTGGGGCGGGTACCGTCAGTGCGCCCATGGCATTGCCACGGCCCGCATATTTCGATCAGCGGGTGATCCGAATTCTGTGGGGGCCGCAATCGCATCTGTTCAGCGACGCGGTGCGGAACAGTTTTGCCCGGTCCCGATTTGGGGTCACCAACATGCGTGACCGCATGGGGATTCAAGTGACGCCCGACAGCGGCCCGGTTGTGGCGGAAGGTGGCCGCAGCATAGCGTCAGACACCGTCAATCTGGGCGATATCCAGATCACCGGCGACGGGACACCGGCGATATTGCTGGCGGATCGTGGGTCTTCGGGGGGGTATCCCAGAATTGCGACGGTGATTACCGCTGATTTGGGTGCGCTTGCGCAAATTCCGGCTGGCGAAAGCTTTGCCGTTGACGTGGTGGACCGGCCGGCGGCGCTGATCGCGCTGGCCGCGATGCAAAAGGCGGTAAAGGAACTGCCAGCGAAACGAAAACCGGTGTTGCGCGATCCCCGCGACATGGCGGACCTGCTGGCCTATAATCTGATTGACGGGGTGTTGCGAGGGGATGAGCATGACAATGATTGACCTGAATGCCGATCTTGGCGAAAGCTTCGGTCCCTGGCCGATGGGTCGTGACGCCGACATGTTGGATATCGTGACGTCGGCCAATATCGCCTGCGGGTTTCATGCGGGCGACCCGATGGTCATGTCCGAAACCGTGAAATTGTGCCTGGCCAAGGGGGTTGGCATCGGCGCACATCCGGGTTTTCAGGATTTACAGGGCTTTGGGCGGCGGCAAATCAGCGGCATTAATGATGCGGAACTGGCGGCGATGATC
>JAURMY010000028.1 GCA_030830465.1 Alphaproteobacteria bacterium | reverse complement strand
GGCATGGGCCGCGTCGGTCGGGGCGGTCGGCGGGGTCGCCGGTGGCGCCTCCGGGTCCGGGTCGCGGCGATAGATCAGGTCTTGCTGTTCTTTCACGCACAGGCGACCATTCTGGTGCAGTTCATGGGTGACCGTGACAATGGCCAGCGGTCCGGTGCTGCCGTCCTTAAGGGCGACATTCGCGATCGTACTGTGTTTCTGCGCCTCTTGGCCCAGATGCAGGGGGGCCAGAAATTCCAGCGACCCGCCGGCCCACATCCGGCGCGGCAGGCCGGTGTCGGGGATAAAATCACCGGTTCGGGGATGCCCGTCCCGGCCAAGGGCGTCAGGCGGCTGGGCGTCCCAGAAATAGATATAGTGCCAGAAGGGCGGCAAGGCCGCGCCCCGGGCCGGTCTTTGCGCCGACAGTCCAAGCGTGGCATGAAGCGCCTGCGCCCGGGCCGGGTCCAGCGCGTCGGTCTGGTTTCTGCTTCTTCCAATGGCGTCTTTCATGTGATTAGGATGTGCCAACCATCGGCGGTAAGGGCAAGGGAAAACATGCCGAAATTGACGGGTCTGGATCATCTTGTGCTGACCGTGCGCGACATGAGCGCGACCATCAAGTTCTATCGCGATGTGCTGGGAATGGGGGTTGAGCGGTTTCAGGCGGCCGACGAAACTGTCCGCACCGCGCTGAAATTCGGCAGATACAAGATCAACCTACATCAGGCCGGGGCCGAGTTTGAACCAAAGGCCCGTAGCCCGGTGCCGGGGTCTGCCGACATTTGCTTTGTGACGGAAACAGCGCTGGCGGACTGGCAGGCCAAGCTTGACCGGCTGGGCGTTGCCACCACGTTGGGGCCGGTGCATAGGACCGGGGCGAACGGCAAGATCGTCTCGATCTATCTGCGCGACCCGGACGGTAATCTTCTGGAAATCGGGCGCTATGTCTGAGGACGCGTTTGCGCGGCAGCGCGCAGGCGGTCCATCAGCTTTGTCAGACCGTTGATCTGCGCGTCGGTCGTCAGGCGGTCTTGTTCATCAAATGCCGTCGCGGCACCGGTCACCACATAGGCCGAGCCCTGCAAGAGGTTCGTGTCAAAGCTGGCCAGCGCATGGCGCAGGGTGAATTGCGCAACCTCGCCGCCCGAGCGTCCCGCCGCCGAAATGATCGCAACCGGCTTGCCCGCCAGCGGCTGCGGCTTGTCACGGCTGATCCAGTCAAGCGCGTTTTTCAGCACGCCGGGGATCATCTTGTTATATTCGGGCGTGGCAATCACAATCGCATCGGCGCTGCGGATCAGGTCGTTCAGGGCGATGACTTCCGGCGGCAGGCCGACGCGATCTTCCAGATCACCATCATATAACGGCAGATGCAGGTCGCCATAGCTGGCCTCGCACGGGCCGATCAGCCGGATCGCTTCGCGCAGAAGCGCTGTGTTGCGCGAAGACTGACGCAGGCTGCCGGAAAGGCCGAGCACTTTAAGGGAGGTCATGGTCTGGTTTTCCTGTCTTGCGTTTGTGCCGGTTGCTCAAACCAATTCAGGCGTCGGAATTCAAGCGCCAAATCGCCGGATCACCGGGTTGTCAGGCCCGGGGCACCCGCCGCGCCAGCTTGGCCACCAGATTTTCGCCGATCTCCGGGCGCGAGAACGGACAGGCGGTGATGCAGATCGCGCAGCCCGCGGTTTCGTTGAAAAACGGCAGGCATTTGTCAAAATCCACATACCATTTCTGCACACCCCGGACGGTTTGTTTGGTGGCAAAAATGGCATCGGGCGGGCAGGCATTCGCGCAGATCTGGCAGTTTGTGCAAAACGCGTCCGCACCGAAACTGTCGGGCCGGTCGGGGATCAGCGGCAGGTTGACCATGACCGCGGCCAGTCGAAAGCACGAGCCGAGCTTGCGGTTGAGGACAGACCCGTGTTTGCCCAGTTCGCCAAGACCAGCGGCCAGGGCGGCCGGGATCAGGGTAATCCCTTCGGCAAAGGGGCCGTGTTCTGGTTGCGCGTCATGCCCCTGTCCGCGCAGCCAGCCCGCCAGCGCCTTTGAGGTTTTCATGCCGCGGGTATATTGACGCACCACCTCCGCCCCGGCGGCGGGTTCGGGGGCCCGGGTCATTGTGTCATAGGTCATCGCGATCGCCATAACGATGATATGGGAATAGGGGGCCGACCAGCCTTCAAACACCCAGTCCGGGGACATTGCGGCTATGCCGACATCCTCGGCCCCCAGGGCCAGCGCCTGTGCCTTGATGGCCGCTGTCCAGTCTTCCGGAGATTTCCTGACGCTGACATCTGCAACCGGCGGCAGGGGGATTTGTTCCTCGGCCTTGCGTTCAAGCCGGCCGGTTTCAAGTTCGGGATCGGTGTTGCGGGCGTAAAACCATTTTTGCACCTTGCCAAAGGGGCTGTTGTCCGGGTCGGACCAGTAGACATGCCGGGGCCGCCGGAAATGGGATTCCCCCAGACCGTTGATCCGGTTGCCGGAGTCATCGGGCCAAAGGGCCATTTGGGCGGGGTCTGGCGTGAAGGGCCGGTGTTTGTTCATGCCGCGATGCTAGCACATTTCCAGCGCCGGTGAAGGGGGTTCTCCCGCCAGGCTGCGCCTGTTGGGCCGGGCCGGGGGCGCTGCCCCCGGACCCCCGGAGTATTCAGGGAACAAAGATGGTTGGGATCAGGGGTTGGACTGGCGCCATTTTGCGGACTGGTTGGGCAAGAATGCCTCGACCGCCGCGGTTGCGATGACGATGGTGTCGCCGCTTTCAGGGTTTTCGACATTGAGGCCGCCATGGGTGGCGGTCACGGTGGCGCGTCCGCGTGGAAGTTTCGCGGTCAGGGTGGGGATGTCGAGTTTGTCGGGTTCCTGGACCGCGACGGTGACGTTGACGCGCATGTCGCCGTGATCAAGGCCGAGGCTGGAAAACAGAGGCAGCGAGGAATGGCGGAAGGCGTCTTCGATCGCCCTGAGGGCGGCTTTGGTATAGTCCATGCCGTGCAGGTCGTTGCCCATGCCCATTTCGATGATGATACGCTGGTCGGTCATTGTGTCGGCGATCCGGTGCGGGTGCGGTTTATGGTCAATTCGGTATTCGGTTCCATGTTGCCAGCGTATCGGCCCCGCTGAAAGGGGCAAACAGGGTTTGCGCCCTGATTTCACGTCTCTTTACTGCGATTTTCTTTGGCCTCGACCTCGGCGATGGCATCCTCGATCGCGCCGACCAGATGGGTGGGCCAGCGGGTCTCCATGCCTGACTGGCGCCACCATTCCCGGGCCCCGGGATGGGCCAGGAACTGCCGGAAGGCGCCCCGCCCGGCACGTTCGGCTTCGCCCTCTTGCAAGAGGTTTGAATCATTCACCAGAAGAAAGCTGTCATAGGCGG
>JAURMY010000245.1 GCA_030830465.1 Alphaproteobacteria bacterium | reverse complement strand
TGGTCGGGCCGAACAAGGCCAAGGAATTTCTGATGCGTGGCAACATGATTGAGGGATCCGAGGCCGAAAGGATCGGTCTGGTCAACTATGCCTTGCCCATCGATCAGGTCGAGGAAAAGGCCCGCGATCTGGCGCAGGAACTGGCGGACGGGCCACCGCTGGCGATCCGCTGGACCAAGCTTTCGGTCAACAAACAGATCAAGGATGCGTTCAATTCAGTCATGGACGCGTCCTTTGCGCTGGAGATGGCGACCTTCCAGACCGAGGACCACAAAGAAGCCGTGACCGCCTTTATCGAAAAGCGCAAGCCGGTCTATAAGGGGCGTTAACCCATTATGTCCAAAGGGTTTCCTGCAAAAGGGTGAGGTGCCGCGCCAGTTCCCGCGCGGCGGCCTCGCCGTCCTTGGCCTTCAGGTGGGCAACAAAGGTGCGGCGCGCAGTCAGCAACTGGTCCTTGGGCATATTCCATTTGCGGTAGGTCAGGTGCTTTTGCACAATCGCGGTCTGGGCGTCGACCAGATAGGCCAGCGCATTGTTGCGGGTGCTGACCGCCAGCAGATGGTAAAATTCCTGCGCGCAGCGGGGCCGCTCGGCCACATTGCCCGCGTCAATCACCGCTTCGGTGCGGTCGATATTGGCGGTCAAGGCGGCCAGATCGCTATCGTCCATCCGCGCAACCGCCAGCCGCACGACGCCGTCCAGCAGCAATATCCGCGCCTCGGTCAACTCTTTAAGGGTGATGGCATCAATACTGACCAGATCCTGCATCGCCTGGGCCATGCGTTCCGGGCTGCCGCCGACGATGAACGCGCCGCCCTTGACGCCCTTTTTAAGCTGCACGACACCGTTGACCTCAAGGCTGCGCAGGGCTTCGCGCACCGCGGAACGGCTGACACCCAGTTGCGCCGCCAGTTCCCGTTCGGCGGGTAATTTGTCGCCGGGCCGCAATTCACCGCGTGCCAGCTTGTCGCGTATCCGGTCGGACACAACCTCAAACGTCCGGTGCGGCTGAACGGCATCAAAATGCACCTGGGTCGAACTGGCTTTGGCGTCTGGCACGGTCAGGTCCTCTGGCTTGGGCGACTGTCAGCTTGGGGACCTATCACATTCCGCCCACCTGCAACAACCGGTATGGCTTGCGTTCAGGGATGAAACGCCTAATATATGGTCCGACCATTAAGGGAATTGCCCCGCTACCGCAAGGATTTTGCCAGAAAGGACGCCCGATGCAGACCGCAACCCGACTGGGAGTTGACCCAAAGACCGTGCTGACCGGCAAGCCGACGAAAATGCTGATCAATGGCGCATGGGTTGATGCCCAAAGCGGCGAAACCTTCGCCAGCCACAACCCGACCACCGGGGCGGTGCTGGCGCATCTGCCCAAAGGTGGCAAGCCCGATATTGACCGCGCCGTCGCGGCGGCGCGGGCTGCGCTTGAAGGGCCATGGGGCCGCCTGACGCCGTTTGACCGGCAGGCCTTACTGTTGAAACTGGCGGATCTGGTGGACCGACATTTTGACGAAATCGCCACGATGGACACGCTGGATATGGGCGGGCCGATTGCCCGCACCACCCTTGGCCGCCGCCGCGCTGTCGGGTTGCTCCGGTATTACGCGGGCCTTGCGACCAGCACCCAGGGCCACACCATCGTCAATTCCGCCCCCGGCAATCCCCTGGCCTATACCGTCAAGGAACCCGTTGGGGTGGTCGGCGCGATCAACCCTTGGAACGGCCCTTTTGGCCTGAGTGTCTGGAAGCTGGCGCCGTCGCTGGCGGCGGGCTGCACGGTGGTTCTGAAGCCCGCCGAACAGGCCCCGCTGTCGCCCCTGTTTCTGGGTCAGTTATGTATGGAAGCGGGCATTCCTGCCGGTGTGGTCAATGTCGTCACTGGTTTTGGCGATGCCGGGGCAGCTTTGGCCGAACATCCCGGTGTGGACAAGGTGGCCTTCACCGGCTCGACCGAGGTGGGCCAGTCGATCATCCGCGCCAGCGCCGGCAATGTCAAACGGGTGTCAATGGAACTGGGCGGCAAATCCCCCAATATCATCTTTGCCGATGCCAATCTGGCCAAGGCGATCCCGGCGGCGGCCATGGCGGTCTATATGAATTCCGGTCAAATCTGTTCGGCCGGCACGCGGTTGTTTGTCGAGGACAAGGTTTACGATCAGGTGGTTGAGGGCATCACGGCCTTTACTGCGGGTCTGCGGGTAGGTGATCCTACCGATCCCACAACCGACCTTGGCCCCCTTGTGTCGCGCGAACAGCAGGCCAAGGTCGCGCGTTACATCGACCTTGGCCTGTCCGAAGGTGCCAATCGCAAAGCCGGTTCGAACTGGACCCCGGCCGGGGCCTTGAAGGACGGCAATTTCATTGCCCCGACCCTGTTTTCTGAGGTCAGCGACGCAATGACCATTTGCCGCGAGGAAATATTCGGGCCGGTGATTTCCGCAATCCGGTTCAGCGATATTGACGACGTGATCCGCCGCGCCAATGAAACGCGATACGGTCTGGCCTCGGGCGTCTGGACCCGCGACATCAACAAGGCCAACCGGGTGGCGGCGGGATTGAAGGCCGGATCGGTCTGGGTCAATTGCTATCAGGTGATGGACCCGGCGGTGCCCTTTGGCGGCTACAAGATG
>JAURMY010000244.1 GCA_030830465.1 Alphaproteobacteria bacterium | reverse complement strand
TCTGTTTGTAGCCTTCGCTGGCCAGAATGGTTTCGCCATTGCCGGCCTTCAGGCGAAACCGGTATTCGCCCGCTTTATCTGTATAAATCTCAAATTTCCCAGCCATCGTGGAGGTCTCCGTTCTAATTACTCTTTATAGGTAAATTATTGTTTGCGGCCGGATCAATTGTAAACCTTCTTGTTGTGCGTCCCGCCGCCAAAATATCAATTTATTGTGGTGACGGGCGGAATAAAATCGCGGCATGGAGCTTGGCGCCGGAATAATCGTTGCAAATGAAACGAAATTTCCTGTAAACTGTCCCCGAATCCAGATGTCCTGCCGGAGTTGACTGCGTGAGCAAGATTTTCGAAACCCCGCTCTATCCCTACAAACGCTCACCGGATCAGGATGTTCGGCGGGCGCGGCATCCGGTGGTGATCATCGGCGCGGGGCCGATCGGGTTGGGCGCTGCGATTGATCTGGCGCTTCAGGACGTGCCGGTGGTGGTGCTGGACGACAATGAAAAAGTCTCGTTCGGCAGCCGGGCGATCTGTTTTGCCAAACGGGCGCTGGAAATCACCGACCGTCTGGGCTGTGGCGACGCGATGGTCGACAAGGGCGTGGTCTGGAATCTGGGCAAGGTGTTTTTTGACGACCGGCAGATTTACGATTTCAATCTGCAACCCGAAAGCGGGCATTGCCGTCCGGCCTTCATCAACCTGCAACAATATTATTTCGAACAATATCTGGTGGAACGGGTCCGCGAACTGCAGGCGGCAGGCAAACAGATTGACCTGCGCGGGCGCAACAAGGTGTCGGCCATCGGGCGGCATGACGATCATGTCTCGTTGGAAATTGACACGCCCGAGGGGCCCTACAATATCGACGCCGACTGGCTGATTGCCTGCGACGGGGCCGGTTCGCCGACGCGCCGGATGCTGGGACTGGATTTCGTCGGGCGGGTGTTTGAAGACAATTTCCTGATCGCCGACACGATCATGGAGGCCGATTTTCCGACCGAGCGCTGGTTCTGGTTTGATCCGCCGTTCAACCGGGGCCAGTCCGCCCTGTTACACAAGCAGCCGGACAATATCTGGCGGATTGACCTGCAATTGGGCTGGGACATCGACCGCGAAAAGGAAATGAAGCCGGAAAACGTGATCCCGCGGCTGAAGGCGATGTTGGGCGAGGATGCCAAGTTTGAACTGGAATGGGTGTCGATCTATACCTTCCAATGCCGCCGGATGGAGGCGTTTCGCCACGGCCGCGTTCTGTTTGCCGGCGACTCGGCGCATCAGGTCTCGCCTTTTGGCGCGCGCGGTGCCAACAGCGGCTTGCAGGACACGGACAATCTGTGCTGGAAACTGAAGCTGGTGCTGGACGGACAAGCCCCCGAGGCGCTCTTGGACAGCTACAATCAGGAACGGGTGTACGGGGCCGAGGAAAACATCCTGAACTCCAGCCGCTCGACCGATTTCATCACGCCGAAATCGGAAATCAGCCGGATGTTCCGCGACGCCGTTCTGGATCTGGCCGAGCAGTTTGAATTTGCCCGCCCATTGGTGAATTCGGGCCGCCTGTCAGTGCCCTGCACCTATGACGGATCAACGCTGAACGGACCGGATTGCGCGGATCTGCCGGTGTCCCTGCGGCCAGGCTCACCGGCGATTGACGCGCCGTTGCAACAGGGCTGGCTGCTGGACCGTCTGGGCGGATCGTTCCAATTACTGGCGATCAACACCGAGGTGCCGGACGGTTTGCAGGATGGCGGCATACCGGTCCTGCCCTTGCGGCTGTCCGCCGCAGAATCGCCTGAATTTGCACGCCGCTATCTGGGTGCGGCCGAACAGGCCGTCTATTTGATGCGGCCGGATCAGCATGTCGCCGCGCGCTGGCTGGCATTTGATCAGGCGGCGGTTCTGGCCGCCCTGCGCACTGCCACCGCCCGCGATTGAGGAGGGAAAGTTGAGCCTGAACATCAAACCGAACATCAAGGGCGCTGACGACTTTTACGCCGAGTTGCTGGCGCTGCACGAAGGTCGCAGCAAGGCCGAAAGCGATGCGATCAACGCGCGTCTGATCCTGTTGCTGGCGAACCATATCGGCGACCGGTCCGTTCTGACCGACGCGATGCAAAAAGCGGTGTCCGCCGGCAGGGGCTGACACCGTTAGACGGAAACCAAGAGGGATGATTGTCACTTTCCCCGCGGGGAATGCCGAAAGGGCTTGTCCTATGAAGATCGAGAAAATTCACCACGTCGCCTATCGCTGCCGCGACGCCAAGGAGACCGTTGAATGGTATGGCCGGATGCTGAACATGGATTTCACCCTGGCCTTTGCCGAGAATTTCGTCCCCTCAACCCATGAACCCGATCCCTATATGCATGTGTTTCTGGATGCGGGGAACGGCAATGTTCTGGCGTTTTTTGAACTGCCCACCAAGCCGGAAATGGGGCGGGATGAAAACACCCCGGTCTGGGTGCAGCATCTGGCGCTGAAGGTGAAGGACCGCGATGAACTGGTGGCCTATAAAACCCATCTGGAGGCCAACGGGGTCGAGGTTCTGGGCGTCACCGACCATTCGGTGTTTCACTCGATCTATTTCTTTGACCCCAGCGGGCACAGGATCGAACTGGCCTATGACGACCCGGACAGCGCCGCCATGGCCGCCCGCGCGGCCGCGGTGAAATGGGACATGCTGGAAGAATGGTCGCAAACCAAACGCGCGCCGCGCCACGCCGACTGGCTGCACAAGAAAGAGCTTCAGAACACCTGAGCCGATCGCGCCGTGGTTGAGGCTTGCCAAAGGCGGGCCCGACAAAGCAGAGTGTCGCCAGACCGAGGGCAGCCATCTGCCCGGCCTCAATCTTCAGGGCGCGAAAGTTGATGGCAGTATTTTCCTGCGCGAAGGTTTTCATGCGTTGGGGAAGGTCAGACTTTCCGGCTATGCGCCGCAACGGGCGGCCTATTAGGCCTTTGGCGTGATCGGCTTTGCCACGTTGTTTTATCTGGCGGTCTATGCGTTCGGCGGCATGGTGCCCTCGGCCGCGGTGGTTCTGTGTCGGACGGCTGGCAGGCCAGTATGGAGGCGGCCCCGAACCTTCCGGCCCGGCACTGGCTGCAATCCGCCGCCGGGTTGCATTACGAACGGTTCAGCGCCCCGGCCTATGCGGCGGATGTGTTCATTCCCCTGATTGATTTCGGACAGGAAAGCACCTGGTCCGCCACCACCGCGAAAGGCTTCTGGTCGCTGGGGTTCATGGCCTATTGGATGGCGTGGCTGCTGAAAGCCTTTGGCTGGTTCATCACCGCCCTTGGGGCGGCGGCAATCACCGGGATTATCCGGCGGGATTAGGCAAGGCGCGCCGCCCGTCCGGGTCCAGCACCCAGACCTGACCATCCTCGATCACGATGGCCGACAGGTCGTGGCCATAGGCGGCACCGGTGTCGATATTGATGCGGTTGCCATAATGGGTCACTGCGTCGATCACCGTATGGCCATGCACGACCAGCGGCCCGAACGAGTCCATCGCGTTGTGAAAATCGGCCCTGATCCACAAGAGATCATCCTCGGTCTGGTCGGCCAGCGCGACGCCGGGGCGCAGGCCCGCATGGACAAACAAAACCCCGCCCGCCATATGCGACAGGGGCAGATCGTTCAGAAAGTCACGATGGCTTTGCGGCACGGCGGCGACGGCGCGGGCGTTCAACTCAGCCATCGGGCAGGCCGTGTCGGTGTCCACCCCATAGGAATTCAGCGTCGTCCAGCCGCCCATATTGGGGTGCAGCCAGGTGTATTCCGCCCGCAGGATCGGGTCGCGCCAGGTTGGATCGTCCAGAAACTTGTGAAACAGGCGGTCGTGGTTGCCCTTCAGCACGGTCCAGTTCTTCCCGGCGTTGATCCCGTCCAGAAGATAGGCGATCACCCCCCGGCTGTCCGGCCCACGATCCACCAGATCGCCGACATGGATGATGGGCGCG
>JAURMY010000243.1 GCA_030830465.1 Alphaproteobacteria bacterium | reverse complement strand
TCTTGTCGTCGCTGGTCACCGCCAGAACCGCGTCGGCGCGGTCGATATTGGCCTCGATCAGCATGTCCATATCCAGACCATCACCGTGCAAAACGATGGTGCGCTCCAAAGCGTCGGCCGCCCGCTCGGCGACGTGGCGGTCCCGTTCAATCACCTTGGCGCGGATCCGGTCGGTGCCGTCTTCCAGTTGTTTGGCCACCGACAGTCCGACATTGCCGCCCCCGATGATGATGACCCGCTCGCGTTTCTTGGCGGATTTGCCAAAGATTTCCAGCGTCCGCCCCAGATCGGCGGTGTGGGTGAACACATAGATCTGATCGCGGGCAAACAATTGATCACCCGGTTCCGGTGCAAACAACGTGCCGTCCCGCCGGACCGCCACAACAACGGCGCGCAGGGTGGAAAACAACTCGGTCAACTGGCGCAGGGGCGTGTTCAGTACGGCACAGTTTTCATCCAGCGACACGCCGATCAACTGTGCCATACCGTCAAGGAACAATTCGGTGTCAAATGTCGCGGGCGCCATCAGACGCTGGACCGCCGCTTCGGCGACTTCGCGTTCCGGCGAAATCACCACGTCAATCGGCATATGCTCGCGCCGGTAAAGCTCGGAATAGATCGCGTCGTGATAGCTTTGGGCGCGCAGCCGGGCGATCTTGCGCGGCACTGAAAACACCGAATGGGCCACCTGACAGGTGACCATGTTCACCTCGTCGGAATAGGTGGCGGCGATGATCATATCCGCATCCCGCGCCCCGGCCCGTTCCAGAACATCAGGATAAGAGGCAAAACCGGTGACGCCGCTGACATCAAGGGAATCCGTCGCCCGCCGCACCAGATCGGCGTTGTTGTCCACCACCGTGACATCGTTTTTTTCCGAGGAAAGGTGCCGCGCGATCTGCCAGCCCACCTGACCGGCGCCGCAAATGATAACCTTCATGACGCGCTCCTGCTGCCTGTGACGGCCTGTTTGTCAAACCCCGGCTGAAAGGTCAATCGGATCACGCCTCGGCGTCACCCTCATCAACCTCGGCAAACCGGGTGCCGGATTTGTTTGACGTGACCACATTCAGCGATTTCAGCTTGCGATGCAGCGCCGAGCGTTCCATGCCGACGAAATTGGCGGTGCGGGAAATATTGCCGCTGAACCGGTTGATCTGGGTCATCAGATATTCCCGTTCAAACAGCTCCCGCGCCTCGCGCAATGGCAGCGTGGCCAACGAGCTGGGCAGCGAAATGCCCGCATCGGCCCGCCCGCCGCTCTCCGGCAGTTCATTTGCTTCAATCGGGCCACTGTCGGGGCCAAGGATCAGCACCCGTTCGATCACATTCTTCAACTGGCGCACATTGCCGGGCCATTGCATCGTCTGCATCAGGGCCTCAGCCTCCGAAGTCAGTTCCCGCAGCGGCAGGCCCTGGGATTTGTTGAATTCCGCCACGAAATGGCGCGTCAGTTCCGGGATATCCTCGCGCCGGGCTTCAAGCGAGGGCACCGAAATCGGCACCACATTCAGACGGTGAAACAGTTCCTCGCGAAACCGGCCTTCGCGGATTTCCTCTTGCAGATCCTTGTTGGTCGAGGAAATCACCCGCAAATCGACCCGCACCTTGTCGGCCCCGCCGACCCGTTGAAACTGTTGATCGACCAGCACACGCAGAATTTTGGACTGGGTGCCGATCGGCATGTCCGAGACTTCGTCGATGAACAGGATACCGCCATGCGCCTGTTCCAGCAAACCCGGCTCATAGCCGCGTTCCAGGGTTTCGCGGCCAAACAGAACCTCCTCCATCCGGTCCGCCGCGACCGAGGCCGAGTTGACCGAAACAAAGGGGGCCTTGGCGCGGTCGGAATTGGCGTGAATATAGCGCGCCGCCACTTCCTTGCCGGACCCTGCCGGCCCGGTCAGCATCACGCGGCCATTGGTGCGCGTGACCTTGTCCAAATTTGATTTCAAGGACTTGAAGGCCGAACTTGATCCTACCATGACCGAGGATGTCACGTCCGACACTTTCAGATTGGCATTCTCACGCCGCAGGCGCGACGCCTCCATCGCGCGGGAGATCACCACCATCAACTGGTCAATATTGAACGGCTTTTCGATGAAGTCATAGGCCCCCTGCTTGACCGCCGCGACCGCGATTTCAATATTGCCATGGCCGGAAATGATCACAACCGGAATGTCGGGATTGTCGCGCTTGGTGGTTTTCAGGATATCGATTCCGTCCATGCGGCTGTCCTTCAGCCAGATATCCAGAATGATCAGATCCGGCGGATTGGCATTGATCTCGCGCATGCAACTGTCGCTGTCCCCTGCCATCCGGGTGGAATATCCTTCGTCGCGCAAAATATCCGACACCAGTTCCCGGATGTCTTTTTCGTCGTCAACGACCAAAATATCGCCCATTTTCATCCTCTTTTGCCTGCTCAGGCCACTTGTTTCTTGGTTTGCTTTGGTTTCTTCAAGGCGGTTTGCGGCAGGACGATCCGGGCCATCGCCCCGACCCTGCCGCTGCCGCTGCCTTCAAACGGTTTGGCATCCAGCAATTCCAGGGTGCCACTGTGTTCCTCAATAATCTTTTTCACAATCGGCAGGCCCAGACCGGTGCCTTTTTCGCGGTTGGTCACATAGGGTTCAAACAGCCGGGCGCGGTTTTCCGGCAGGCCCGCGCCATTGTCGGAAATGGTGATTTCGGTATTGTCGCCCTGTTGCTGCACCACCACCCGGATTTCCGGATGATAATCCGGTCCCGCGCCGTTGTTCACATATGTTTCGATCGCTTCTCCGGCATTTTTAATCAGATTGATCAAAGCTTGGGAAATCATCGTGGCATCAATATGGCCCCAGATTTCGGTTTCCCCGGATATCAGCGACAATCTGATCTCGGGAAAGGCGCTTTCCTGCAAGGTGACCGCGTCCCGGACGATGGCCATGATGTCAGTCTGGCGGCGCTCCGGTTCCGGCATTCTGGCGAATTTCGAAAACTCATCCACAATGCGGCGCAGGTCCGAAGTTTGGCGGATGATCACATCGGTATATTGCGACAGCGCGTCAACATCCACTCCCGGCACCGCGCTGAACTTGCGTTTCAACCGTTCGGCGGACAACTGGATCGGGGTCAGCGGGTTCTTGATCTCGTGGGCGATCCGGCGCGCGACATCGCCCCAGGCCGCCATCCTTTGGGCTGAAACCAGATCGGTCACGTCGTCAAACGTCACCACATACCCCTCAACCGTGCCGCGCTCATTGTGGCGCGTGGCAATGCGCACCAACAGGTTTTCCCCGGTCCCGGCGCGGGTCAACTGAACCTCTTGTTGCGCAACCTCGCCTTTTCCCTGGGTCAATTCGTTGAAAAGATGAGCAAATTCCGGGACCGCATCTTTCAGAGAGGCCCCGGCGCCCTTGTCGGGATTGACCCCCAAAAGCCGCGTTGCCGCCATGTTCAGAAACTCTATTCCACCTTTGGGATTAAGGCCGATCACCCCGGTCGTCACGCCGGTCAGCACCGAATCAAACAGCCGCCGGCGTTGTTCTGTGTGCCGGTTGGTCTCCACCAGCGTGTCCCTCTGCGCCTTCAACTGCTTTGTCATCTGGTTGAAAACCCGGCTTAACATGGCGATTTCGTCATCGCCTTCCTCTTCCTTGACGCGCACATCAAAATCGCCGGACCCAACCCGTTGCACCGCACCGGCCAGCCGCCCGACCGGTTGCGCCAACCGTTCGGCAAACCACAGGCCCAGCCAGATAGCGGCCAGAATCACGATCACCGCAAATCCCAGATAGATCAGCCCGAATTCAAACAGCAACTTGCCGCGTTCATTCTCCAACTGCTGATACAGCGTGACCGTTTCCTTGGTTTCATCAAGCAGGTTCAGGATTTTTCCGTCCACAACCCGCGTCACATAAAGGTATCTGTCGGCAAAATTGTTCAGCTTGATCAGGGCGCGGAATTCGTTGTTGTTCCAGTCCTGAATGACCACGGTTTCGCCCTGCGCGGCCTGATCCATCTGCTCGGCACTTGGCACTTCAAAATTGAACAAATAGCTGCGGTCACCCCGGGCGCGCAAGGTGGCAGCGCCGTCGATCACATAGGCCTCGCGCAGGCCGCGTTGAATCTGGTTTTGGCCCTGGGTCAGCAATTCGCGAATATCGCCGTCTGACAAAAGCGGCGCAGAAACCTTGTTTTGCTCCAGGAACCGCGCCAACGCTTCCACATCGCCCACCAGACCGTCCCGGTGTTCCTGCTCATAGGCCTGTGCCGCAGACAGGGAATTGCCCACCACCTGCCGCACCCTGTCCGAAAACCAGCCTTCGATCCCGAAATTCACCGTGGCCGTGGCAAAAATCGCCACCACCACCGTCGGAATCAGCGCCATGATCGCAAAAACCCCGGTCAGCCGCAGGTGCAGTCTTGAGCCCGCCGACTTCGCCCGCCGCGCTGCGATCATTTTGGCGACGCGTTGCATCACCAGGGCGGCAATGACCAGAACATAGATCAGATCGGTCAGCAGCACAAAACGCAGGATGCGCGACGAGGCCCCCTGCTCGAACACGCCCAGAACCACATAGGTTGCCAGCACCAGAACCGGCCCCAGCGCCACGACGCTGAGCGTCGCAATATTCTGCACCCGCCTCAGCTTGCGCCAGCGATTGAGCGATTCCCAGACATTTGCCGCAGACAGGCTGATCACTGTCAAAACTTGATCCAGATGGTTGAATCGTGGCCCGAAAACGGATTGCCCATGCAACGGTATTCACTCTTCGGGATCACCGGACCACTCACAAAAGTCACATATACTGTGATATTCTTACATCAACTTGCGCCGCCGTGTCACGCGAATATCCAGATCACTGATCTTTTTTCGCAATGTATTTCGGTTGATGCCCAGCAATTCCGCACATTTCGCCTGATTGCCGCCGGAAGCGTCCAGCGCGATTTCGATAAGGGGGGTCTCCATCTCTTGCAGAATGCGGTTGTAAAGGCCGTTCGGCGGCAAAGCATCGCCATGCAGATCAAAATAACGGCGCAGATGCGCGGCGATCGAGTCCGACAGATTCTCGTTACCGATGGTGCCGTTGGGCCTGGGGGCTGCGCTGATCGGGCCAAGGGCGGCCTGAATATCCGCGCCGCTGATTGTGGTTTCCGGGCAGGTCAGCGCCAGCCTGCGCACCAGATTTTCCAACTCGCGCACATTGCCGGGCCAGCTGTACCGCCGCATCACTTCAACCGCGTCTTTCGCCAGAACCTTGGTTTCCGCCCCGGATTTGTCCTGCCGGGCCAGAAAATAGTCCGCCAGCAGCGCGATATCATCAATCCGCGCCCGCAGCGGCGGCACGTTCACCGAAACCGCACTGAGGCGGTAAAACAGATCGCCGCGAAACTGGTTGTCCGCCACAGCACCCGCCAAAGGGGTTTGCGAAGTGGCCATCAAACGCGGCGTGGACTCCCCCAACGCATCCAGATTGCGCACCAGACGCGACTGCGCGGCCAGCGACAGATCACCGATTTCATCAAACAGAACCGAGCCCGCCTTGGCCCGGCTCAGAACCGCATGGATCGCGTCAATCCCTTCAAGCTCGGCCGCACCCACCACCACAAAGGGCGAGGTGCGCCGGTCGCTGAAATCGTGAATCACTTTGGCGATCAAGGATTTACCCGTGCCGCTTTCGCCGGAAATCAGCACCGACAGGTCGGTGTTCAATACCCGCGCCACCAAACGGTAAAGATCCTGCATCTGGGCAGTGCGCCCCACCAGCGGCAGGGCCTCGTCAGGTTTGCTGGTCACCGGCACCCGGTTTTGCTGCCGCTTCCGGTCCAGCGCCCGCGCGGCCCGTTTCATCAGGTCAGGCAGGTCAAACGGCTTGGGCAAATAATCATAGGCTTCGGCCTCGGCCGCCTGAATCGCCGTCATGATGGTGTTTTGCGCCGATATGATGATGACCGGCAGGCCCGGTTGCAGTTTGGCGATTTTCGGCAGCGTTTCCAATCCGTTGCCATCGGGCATGACCACGTCCGAGATCACCAGATCCCCGCGCCCTTCCTCGACCCAGCGCATCAGGGTGTTCAGCGAGGCGGTTGCATGCACCCGGCACCCGGCGCGGGTGAACGCCTGGGTCAGAACGGTGCGAATTGTGCGGTCGTCATCTGCGACAAGAACGGTGCCATCCATCAGACCGGGTCTCCCTGTTGTTTGCCTGCCATCGGCAGCGAAATCTGAAACCGGGTCCGGCCCGGTTTTGAGGTCAGCACAATGGTGCCGTTGTGATCGCTGATGATCTTGCTGACCAGCGCCAGCCCCAGACCGGTGCCGTTTTCCCGCGTGCTGACAAAGGGATCAAACACGCTGTCGATCAAGGCGTCGGGAATGCCCGGCCCATCATCGGTGATTTCGATTTGCAGGGGCACCGCGTGATCTTTTTGCTCGCTGCGCAGGCGCAAACCCTGTTCGAAATAGGTGCGGATCGTGATGGTGCCGCCGCCGGGCGCCGCCTGGGCGGCATTGGCGAACAAATTGGCGAAAATCTGCATCAACTGGTCCGCATCCCCCAATGTCAGGGGCAGCGACGGATCGTAATCATCGCGAAACTCCATATGCGCAGCGACACCCAGGGCTGCCGATTTGCGCGCCCGTTCCAGCAGGTCATGCAGGTTCAGCGCCTGCAATTTCGGCGGGCGCAGGTCGCCAAACTGTTCAACCTGCTGCAACAGGGCCACCACGCGGCGGGTTTCCTGCAGAATCAGATCGGTCATTTCCTGATCCTCGGCGCTGAGATTCATCGCCAGCAACTGCGCCGCGCCGGTGATCC
>JAURMY010000242.1 GCA_030830465.1 Alphaproteobacteria bacterium | reverse complement strand
TGATCACCGGCGTCGAGGCGCTGGACAACATGACTGTCCAGATCACGCTGAACACACCATTTGCTGACATGCCGTTGCAATTGATGGACTATCGCCTGCGGATGCTGAACGAAGGTTCAGGCGATACAATCGCCAGCACCGGAAATGGCACCGGTCCGTTCAAGGTCGAAAGCTTTGACGCGGAAGGCACCACCGTCTTGGTGGCCAACCCGGACTATTGGGAAGGCGCGCCCGGCGTGGCCCGCATGGAAGTTATCGGCATTGCCGACGGTCAGGCCCGCCTTCAGGCGCTTTTGGGCGGTCAGATCGACATGGAGCGCGGGATCACTGCGCAGCAGCAAGTTATGTTGACCGGGTCAGACAAGTTCAATGTACAGATCATCCCGACCGGCAACTGGCGCGGGCTGGTGTTTCGCAACGACGTGGAACCCTTCAACGATGTGCGCGTGCGCAAGGCGGTGCGGATGGTCGCGGACCGTGATGAACTGGTGAAGTTGGTTCTGGGTGGTCAGGGCGTGGTCGCCTGTGACGCGCCTGTCGAACCCAATGACCAGTACCGCGCCGACATGTCCTGCCCGCAGGATATCGATGGGGCCAAGGCGTTGCTAGCCGAGGCCGGATACCCGGATGGCATCGATGTCGACGTGCATGTCTCGACGTTGGAACCGACCTGGCCGACCCTTGCCGTCGCCTACCAGGAACAGGCCGCTGCCGCCGGGATACGGGTGAATGTGGTGCAGACCCCGACGGACGGCTATTGGTCCGAAGTCTGGATGAAGAAGGACGTTTCCGCCACCCGCTGGAACGAACGCCCCGCAGACCAGGCGCTGCATGAAATCTATCTCTCGACCGCCAAGTGGAACGAAAGCTATTTCAAGGACGAAGCCTTTGACGCCATGCTGGCCGAGGCCCGCCGCGAGTTGGATTTCGACAAGCGGAAGGCAATCTACGTCAAAGCGCAGGAATACCTGTGGGAAAACGCCGGCACGCTGATCCCCTACACGGTGACCAAACTGGTTGGGGTATCTTCGCGGGTGCATAACCTTGACGAGGTCAAGAATGACGCCGTGCGCTGGCACAAGATCACGGTAGACTGATCCCGCCAACGGCCCGGGGCGCTGTCATCCGGCAGCGCCCCGGGCCGGACGTTTTTTTTCGAATTCAGGACATTTTACCATGCTTCGCATGTTCCTTCGACGTCTTTTTTTGGGTGCCGTGACGGTGGCGATCGTCTCGGTCATCATTTTCTCGGGCGTCGAGATGCTTCCCGGTGATGCCTGCACTGCTTTCCTTGAACGCGAGGCAAAGGGCAAGTTGCTGGAGAACTGCCGCGAGGCGCAGGGGCTGAACCGGCCCGCGGTCGAGCGCTATGCCGATTGGGCGGTGGGCGCGGTGCAAGGCGATCTTGGGGTTTCAGCAAACGGTCAGAAAAGCATCAGCGAACTGGTCGGCGCGCGCCTCAAGAACTCGCTTCTGCTCGCGGCCTGTTCGCTGGCTCTGGGCGTGCCGCTGGCGATTTTCCTTGGCGTGGTCACCGGCCTTTGGCGGGACAGGCCAATAGATCTGGCCCTGTCTATCCTGGCGATATTCGCCATGACGATCCCGGAATTTGTCTCGGCTACCGTGCTGATTCTTCTCTTCTCGGTCTGGTTGGGATGGTTGCCGGGGATCGTTCTGACCCCCGCCCATGCGCCTGCATCCGAATTCTTTCCTGAAATCCTGTTGCCCGTGCTGGTGCTGACCATGGTGATGACGGCACATATCCTGCGCATGGTGCGCTCCTCAGTGATCGAAGTGATGGCGGGCGACTATGTTCAGATGGCAACCCTGAAGGGCGTGCCTTATTGGCGGATCGTATTCCGCCACGCGCTGCCCAACGCGCTTTTGCCCGCGATCAACGTCGTTGCGCTGACCATTGCCTGGCTCTTGGGCGGTGTGGTGGTGATCGAGGTCGTGTTCAACTATCCCGGACTTGGCCGCATGATGATCGACAGCATTTCCGACCGCGACCTGCCGGTGGTGCAGGCCATCGCGCTGATCGTGGCGACAGTCTATGTCGGGGTGAACCTGTCGGCTGACTTGCTGACGATCGTCGCAAACCCGCGCCTTCGCACATTGCACATGAGGCAAAAGTGAGCATCGCGTCGGTTCCCAATCAGAATACCCGATTTGCCCGGTTCCTATTGGTTCTGCGCGACGTGATGGCGCGCCCCTCGGGCGCCGTCGGCCTTTTGCTTGTGGTGACGCATGTGGTGCTTGCGCTGATCAGCCCGCTGATCGTGCCCTATGACTACAAGGCGATGAATTCTGCGATGATGCTGACCGGGCCTGAATCCTCCCATTGGCTGGGCACCGATCATTTGGGGCGCGACGTCTTTACCAGGGTTCTGTTGGGCGGCCGCGAGGCGCTCTTGGTCACGGGCATCGCCACGCCCATCGCGGTCACTTGGGGCGGGTTCGTCGGCATCTTTTTCGGCCTGGTGGGTGGCCGCATCGACGAGGTGATGATGCGGGTGGTCGACGCCTTCCTGTCGCTGCCCTGGATCCTGAAAATGCTTGTCTTGATCGTGACCTTCGGTACGGGAATCGAGGTGCTGATCCCGACGCTGGCATTCTTTTACGGAATCCCCGTCATCCGCATTGCCCGTGCCGCCACACATGACGTGGTCGCGCGCGACTTTGTATCCGCAGCACGGGCGCGTGGCCATAGCCGCTAGACGATCATCCGCCGGGAACTGCTGCCCAATGTTCTGGATGCGCTTATGGTCGAAGGCGCGATGCGCTGGTCCTGGATGCTGTTGGCCTTTTCCTCACTGTCATTTCTGGGGTTTGGCGTGTCGCCGCCGACACCCGACTGGGGCCTGATGATCGCGGATGCGCGCGGTTTCATGTCCTTTGCGCCCTGGGGTGTACTGGGGCCGGTCATCGCGCTCTCCTCGCTGATCATCGGCATCAACCTGACGGCGGATGCGCTGGCCAAGGCGCTTGGCATCGACCGCGCCCAGAAGGCACCGGTATGACTCAGCCGGTGATCGACATTCGCAATCTTTCGGTCGGGTTCACCGGCAAGTCCGGTGCGACGCTGCCCGTTCTGCGCAATATCGACCTGACAGTGGCCGAGGGCGAAAGCATCGGCATCGTCGGCGAAAGCGGTTCCGGCAAATCGACACTGGCGTTGGCCGCCATGGGATTTCTGAAGCGCGGCCTTCGCTTGCTCGACGGATCGGTCGCTTTTCGCGGGCAGCAGATGTTTTGCCGCACCCGCCCCGAGTTGGAAAAAATCCGCGGTGGCGAACTGGCCCTGATCCCACAAAATTCCGGCCAATCGCTGACGCCTACCTTGCGGATCGGCGCGCAACTGATCGAGGCGCTGAAACTGCATTCATCTGTGCCCGCATCCGAACATGTCGCCAAGGCGACCGAACTCTTGGGACAGGTGCGCCTACCGGACCCGCAGGCGATCCTGTCGCGGTTTCCGCATGAACTTTCGGGCGGCCAGCAACAGCGCGTCGCCGTTGCCATGGCACTTGCGGGCGAGCCGCAAGCGCTGCTGCTGGATGAGCCGACGACCGGCCTTGATGTAACGACACAGGCCCATATCCTGGAACTGCTTCGTGACATCGCCCGCACACGCGGCATGGCGATGGTATATGTCAGCCACGATCTGGGCGCGATAGCGCGTGTCTGTGAGCGTGTGGTGGTGATGTATGCCGGCGAAGTGGTTCTGGAAGGCACCACGCGGCAAGTGCTGAAAACACCGTCGCATCCCTATGCGCGAGGGCTTCTGGCCTCAATTCCGCGTTTGGCCGATCACCATTTGCCCGTGGCACTGGATGGTCGTCCACCGGCACCGGGTGCCGCTGGCAACGGTTGTGCCTTTGTGGATCGCTGCACGCTGGCACAGGACAAGTGCCACACCGCCCGGCCAGGCCTGACGCCCGGCCCGGACGGTGATCTTGCAAGATGCTTCTTCGCCGATCAGACCGTGACCTTGCCGCTGGCCGGTGCCGGCGCCGCCCCTGTGGCCATCGCGGCCGACGGCCCCTCGGCACTGCAACTGGACGACCTTTCCATCAGTTATCTCCAGCCCGGGCTGTTTGACAAACTGCTGGGTCGCGACGCAAGCCGCGTTGCCACGGTGGATGAAATCGATATCACCGTGCGCCGTGGGGAAACCCTGGGCCTCGTCGGTGAAAGCGGGTCGGGCAAATCGACGATCCTGAAATCCATCGCGGGCCTTCTGACGCCGGCAAAAGGCCAGATCACCCTGGCGGGCGATGAACCCCTGGCCGCGGTGGTCGAGAACCGTCCTCCGGATCATTTGCGCCGTGTCCAGTTGATCTTCCAAAACCCCGACGACAGCCTGAACCCGCGCCAGACCATCGCCGAAATCCTCGAACAGCCGCTCAAGCTCTATTTCGGCCTGACCGGGCAGGCCCTGCATGACCGCAGCGTTGAAATCCTCGACCGTGTCCGACTGGGCGGGCATTATCTCGACCGTCTGCCCAGCCAGTTGTCGGGCGGAGAGAAACAACGTATCGCCATCGCCCGTGCCTTCGCCGCCGACCCCGAACTTGTGCTCTGTGACGAGGTGACATCGGCCCTTGATGTTTCAGTGCAGGCCGCGGTTCTGGACCTGCTGAACGAACTCAAGGAAAAGCAGGGCACCACCTACATTTTTGTCAGCCACGATCTGGCGGTGGTCAAGGCGCTGTCGGACCGGGTGGCTGTGCTCTATCAGGG
>JAURMY010000241.1 GCA_030830465.1 Alphaproteobacteria bacterium | reverse complement strand
TTATGAGTTCAAGGGCGGCACCGGGACCGCATCGCGGCGGGTTGCCGTCGGCGCGCAGGAATACACGGTGGCCGCATTGGTTCAGGCCAATCACGGCATCCGGCCCTGGCTGAACATTCTTGGCAAACCGGTCGGGCACATCCTGACCGAGGGGCGGATGCGGGAAAAGGAAAGCGGCTCGATCATCGTGGTGCTGGCCACCGACGCGCCGCTGTCCGCCCTGTCGCTGCGGCATCTGGCGAAACGCGCCGCCATCGGCATCGGGCGCGGCGGCACGCCGGGCGGCAACAGTTCCGGCGATATTTTTCTGGCCTTTTCCGTCGCCGACCCCTTGCCGATGCATCAGGATCTGGGCGACGTGATCCAGCGCAACGAAATCAATATGGACCGGATCGACCCGGTCTATCTGGCCGCAGTTCAATCGGTGGAAGAGGCGGTTGTGAACGCCCTGGTCGCGGGCGAGGACGCCCCCTGTTTCAAACCCAAAGGATCTGTGTGCAGGGCGATTGACACCGCAAGGTTGGCGGAAATATTCGCGCAGGCCTAAAGCGGCAGACGTCTTTCGGCCAGACGTGCATAGATCGACGCCCCGACCGGCAAAATGGCCGGGTCCAGCACAAAGCCGGGATTGTGCAGTGGAATCGTTCCGGCATGGCCAAGGCCGCAATAGGCCCCCGGCACGACCTTCAGCATATCGGCGAAATCCTCGGACCCCATGGCGACGGTCGTGACCTCGGCCACATTTTCCGCCCCGACGATATCGCTGGCGGCCGCAAGATAGGCGTCCGACAGATCGCCATCGTTTTCCAGCACGCTGAAAATCTCGCGCAGATCGACCGTGATTTCAACCTCATGCGCCGTGGCGAAACCGGCGCACAGGGTGCGCATCCGCGACTGGGCGATATCGCGCACCTCGTCTGAGAAGAACCGGATCGTACCGGCCAATGTCGCGCTGTCGGGCACGACATTATAGGCCGAACCCGCCTGAAACCGCGTGACCGAAAGAACACAGGCATCCACCGCCGGCACATTGCGCGCAACGATGGTCTGCAACTGACCGACCAGCGCCGCCCCGATCATCAAGGGATCGCGCGACATATGCGGCATGGCGGCGTGGCTGCCACGCCCCTTGATGGTGATATCAAAGAAAGACGCACCCGCCATGGCGCGACCTTTGCGGATCGTCACTTTTTCCGGCTGGCCGTTGGGATGGTTGTGCATGCCGTAAATTTCATCGCAGGGAAATTTGTCAAACAAGCCTTCGGCCAGCATGCCCCTTGCCCCGCCAAGGCCTTCTTCGGCGGGTTGGAAGATCAGAACGACGGTGCCATCAAAGGCGCGGCTGTCGGCCAGATATTTTGCCGCCCCCAGCAGCATCGTCGTGTGCCCGTCATGGCCGCAGGCATGCATCTTGCCCGGCGCGGCGGACTGATAGGGCAGGCCGGTCGCCTCGTGGATCGGCAAGGCGTCCATGTCGGCCCGCAGGCCGATGCGCCGGTTGCCGCGCCCCTTGCCGTGGATCAGCCCGACAACCCCGGTTTTTGCGATTCCGGTGTGCACTTCATCAACCCCGAAGGCGCGCAATTGCGCAGCCACGATGGCGGCAGTGCGCTGTTCTTCAAACCCGATTTCCGGGTTTGCGTGAAGATCCTGAAAAAGGGCGTTCAATGCGTCGGTCTGGTCGGCGATGGCGGCAATAACGGGCATGAAAGCCTCCTGAAATCCTGTGGGTCAGGCGCAAGTATGCGCATGCCGGGCGTCGGGCGCAATCGGCCAATTGAAAGGCACCTTTCCTGAGAATTGACTTCACGGCCTGCCGGGATCAACCTGTCAGGGCATTGATCGCAGGAGGCAGTTTAACATGGCACAAACCGATTGGCTGGGGCGGGAAAATCTGACGTCAGGAATCGTTCGCATCCGGTTGAACCGGTCGCCGGTCAATGCGCTGAACGCGGATTTCCTGATGGATTACGCGGCCCTGCTGGAGGAACTGGCGGCAGACATTTCTGTCAGGGCGGTGATCCTGACCAGTCCCTTCAAGGTGTTTTCCGCGGGTCTGGACCTGAAAGAGGCGCAAGAATTCGACCTGCCGCAACAGCGCGCCATTGTCGCCGGTCTGAACATCGCGTTCTTGCGCCAATACGCCTTTCCCAAGCCGGTGATTGCCGCTGTGGGCGGGGCGGCCATTGCCGGCGGGTTGTTTTTTGTGCTTGCGGCGGATTACCGGATCGGCGGGCCGAAAGCGGCCTTTGGCCTTGCCGAGGTGCGGGTCGGTGCCGATTTCCCCATCGGTCCGCTTGAGATCGCCCGTGCCGAACTCAGCCCCCATGATCTGCGCCGCCTGATGCTGGGCGGCAAACCGATTGATGCACATGCGGCCCTTGCGGCGGGGATCATCGACAGGATCGAAACCGCCGATCTGGCGCAGGCGGCCATGGATGCGGCGGCGGATTATGCAACGATTCCGCCAATGACCTTTGCGGCGGTCAAACGTCAGATTCGCGGCGATGTGATCGAAAAGATCGAGCAGGCCATGCAGAATGGCGCAAATGCGCCGGTGCACGGCTGGTTCAATGCGGAAACACGCGCGGCCATGGCCAAAATGATCGGATAGGGGGTTCGGGTCTTAGGTAATGCGCAGAGATCAGCGCTGGGCAATCAAACGTGCGGCGGCGGGCGACTTGGCGGTTTTCCAGTTCATACGTTTATAGCCGCGCTCCCACGGCAGGATCGCGTCGAAGGTCTCGACTTCGGCAAAAATCCATTTCATCCAACGCCGCTGTTTACGCATGTTCTTACTCCACTTCCGCCTCGGTTCAACATCTGCATCCGAACCGTTCCGGTCTGACCAGTGCCTCGTTACTCACATTCATCCGCTGAGTGCCGGATATGGTTAATGTGCTGGATCAATGCGGCCTGAAAATGACCAGAAGGAAATTTACCTAAAGTTTTTCCAGGTGAACTTTGGTCGGATTTGCAACCACAGGTTAGAATTAAAATATACTGAAATCAGTTGGTTGCAAGAAATATGACCGGGCAGGCAAGGCCTTGGTTGTGTCGGTCCGGGGTGGCAATATGGCGCGAACGCGGCTGAATTCCGGCGCCGGTGCGGCATTTGCATTTGCGGCCCCCGCGAACGTGGTTACCGCGCGCGATCCCCGTTGTTTACAGGCGAATGACAGAAATCAGCCGGCCATAATCCGCTTCGCCCGCATGGGTTGTGCGGCGGTATGAATAAAACCGGTCCGGATCACAATAGGTGCAGTGGCCGGTCCAGCGCGCCGAAGCGATGCCGGCCTTGCGAAGTCGGTCAAGCCCGAAAGAAGGCAGGTCGAACATCACCCGGTCGCCGCTGCCTTGTGCAAAAAACCGCAGATAGGCCGGGTCCTCATCCGCAAAACGCTGCATGTAATCCGGTCCCACCTCATAGGCGCGCTGGCTGATGGTTGGACCGATCACCGCATGGATCCCGCCACGGGTGGCGCCAAGGCCGATCATGGCCTCTATTGTGGCCTCCAGCACGCCGGTCAGTGCGCCCTTCCAGCCGGCATGGGCTGCACCGAT